>WTJQ01000462.1 GCA_011524785.1 Planctomycetota bacterium
ATCAGGAGCGGCGTGCAGCCCTCGGGCAGCGACTCCCCCTCGGGGTAGGTGCGGTAGACGTCCGTCGGCCCCCACACGGTCTCGATGCCGCGCAGGATCGGGTGGTCCGCGTGCTCCGGCACCGGCGTCGCGAGGGTCGAGTCCGCGTGCCAGCGCCCGTGGTGGCCGCGGAAGGCCCCCCCGAGGATCTCGTCACCGAAGCTCACCCTTCGATCCCCCACGCGGTAGTCCCACCCGATGAAGCCGTGGTTGCCCGTGCGCATGGCCATCAGCGGCCGGTCGGAGTCGAGGTACTTGTAGAGGTGCGCGAGCTGCTCCTCCGGCAGGGTCACGAGGCGCGTGAACCAGACCACGAGGTCCGCCTCGGCGAGGTGCTCCAGCCCGGGGATGTCGTGGGTCGCGGTGTCCTCCTCCCACTTGATGGGCAGCGTCGGGTTCACGCGCCCCTCCCCATCGAGGCTGAACAGCACGGTCGTGTGCATCCCGTGCCGGGCGGCGAACAGGCGCGCCAGCATGGGCAGGGACTGCTCGCTCCGGTACTCCTGGTCGCCCGCCACGAACACGACGTGGGGCGGGTCCGCGTGGTCCCCCTGCGCGGGGAAGACCAGCCAGCGCGGGTCCTCCGGGAGCGGATGGGGCGGCGTCTCGATGCGGGGAGCGGCCGGCGTGGCGGCGCAGGCCGCGAGGAGCAGAGCGACGAGGGGCTTCATCGGGAGGAGTCGGTCGGGATCGCGTTGACGGTGTAGTAGGCGTGGCGGTGCAGGAGGGGCTCACCGTCCTCGGCCACGAGGTCCAGGTCCAGCTCGTGGCAGTGCCCCTTCACGAGGCGGTCCAGGTGGAGCACCGCGGACAGGCCGTCCTCGGCAACGTCCACCCGCTCGACCTTCAGCTCCTGCTGGTCCACCTCCGGTCCGCCGTAGCCCGCGTGGTACGGGTGGGTGAAGGTGCTGAGCCGGTAGCGCCCCGGCTCCCCGGCGATCCCGCGGTCCACGGGACGCGTGAAGGCGACCCGGAACCCGTCCGGCGTGATCGTGACGCGCTCGACCTCGAACGGCATCGCCCCGGTCCAGGTCAGGCGCTCGAGGGCGAAGGGCGCCGTCCCGCGCACGGGCCAGCCGCGGTTGGTGCCGCCGGCCAAGAGGCTGCCTCCGGGCGTGAAGCACACGTCGAGCAGCCCTGTCGAGAGGCCCTCACGAAACGGGTAGCAGGCTCCCTGCCATACGCCGTCCACCTGCTCCGTCGTGGCGCGCAGCACCACCGACAGGCTGAAGTCCCCGAGGAACAGCTGTCCCTGGAAGGGGCCGAAGTCCCCGCCGGTCGAGTCCGCCGCGAAGCCCATGATCGAGCGCCCCATGCGGATGTAGGGGAAGATCACCGCGTAGGGGGTCAGCTCCGCGATGCGCGCCGCCTCGTCCACGAGGCGCGTGCCCGACTCGGGCTGGAGCGGCGCCTCGCCGAGGTTCGGGGCGAACGGGTACCAGTTGTAGGAGACCGGGTGCCCGTGGAAGGAGTCGCGCGTGATGGCCTTCAGGCTGCACGAGCTGTTCCAGGGTCCCTGGCTCTCGATGTAGAAGAGCTGGTCGTGCTCGTCACGGCCGATGCCCCCGGGGCTGCGCAGGCCGCTGGCGATCGGGGTCGTGGTGCCGTCCGGCGCGACCTCGAGCACCCAGCCGCGGAACAGCGCCTCGGAGTGGTACGAGGCCGAGAGACCCAGCGCCACGTGGACGTTGCCGGCCGCGTCCGGCTCGGTGCCGAACGCGTACTCGTGGTAGTTCTCGTAGCCCCAGCGGTTCGAGAGCGCGTCGTAGTGGTCGGCGGCCCCGTCGCCGTCGACGTCGACGACCCGCGTGACCTCGCAGCTCTGCGTCACGAGCAGCCCGCCCGGGAGCGGGGAGAGCCCGAAGATCTCGTCGAGGCCCGAGGCGAAGACCGTGACCGTCGGCTCGGCCACGGGGTCGTCGATCCCCGACAGCAGCAGCACGTCCCCGTGCCGCGTCCCGGCAGCCATGCGCCCATCGGGGAGGACGCAGAAGGCCCCGGCCTCGAGCACGACGCCCTCGGGGATGGGGAGGCGATCCAGCCGCCAGTACGCGCGCTCGCGCGCCTCGGTCCCCCACCGGGAGCCGAGGTCCTCGAGGGGAGCTGCGGGGAGCGCCGCCGGCGCGCCGCCGCCCAGGAGCAGGAGGGAGGTCAGCATCAGTCGAGCAGCTCGTAGAGGAGGGTGAAGGAGGTCCTGCCCACGGGCAGGTCGAGGATCAGGAGCATCTCCTGGTCGGGCACGTCGCCCTCCTCGGTCGGGCGCGAGAAGCGCCGCCCGAACACGTCGAACCCGGGCGGCGGGGTGAGGGCCAGCCGGCCGCGCCGCAGGCGCCCGCTCGGCTCCCTCTGGAAGGAGCCGGTCAGGAGGCGGAAGTGCAGGCGAACGGGCTCGCCCACCGTGAGGGTCAGGGTCCGCTCCAGCGCGGGGCGCTCCTCGACCATCCTGACGACGCTGCGATCCTCCACCGTCGCTCCGTCCACCTCGTACCGCAGAGTGGGGACGCGGCCCTCGTCGAAGCGGTACCCGAGGAACCGGTACCCGTGCTGCCACGGGTAGGTGGGGTCGGGGTTCACGCGCACCTCCTTGGTGCGCAGGGGCATCAGCGGCCAGGGCTCGTTGGGCTCACCGAGGCGCACGAAGGCCGTGTCCCGCGCCAGGTCGACGGTCCGACCGCGCGGGTTGAAGTCCCCGGCCCCCTGTCCGTTCCAGTTCACGGACACGAAGTCGCCTCGCCAGAGGGCGGCCAGCGCGCCGTTGTGCGCGTCGAAGGCGTAGTGCAGCCCCATGGGCGAGCCCACCGCGATCCCGCGGAAGCCCGCCACGCGGCTGCGGCCGCGGTAGAGGCGCGGGGCGTCCCCGACGTCGAGGTTCCAGTTCGGACGGCTGAGGCCCTCCGGCTGCGGCGCGCTCGTGCCCAGGGACAGGACGTACCACAGCGCCTCGAGCTGGGCCTCGGTGTCGCCGTCCAGGATCCCCTGGTGCGCGGCGATCCCGTCGGGCCAGGACTCCGGCATGACGATCCCCGGACGGAACCCGCTGGGGTCGAGGAGGAAGTCGTGGAACCAGGCCGGCTGCAGGCGATCGTAGGTCCCGATCAGGTCGGGCCCCTGGAACGCGATCGCCTCGAGCCCGTTCCAGGTGTGGCAGCTCACGCACGCCAGGCCCTTGATGCCCAGCAGCTCCCGTCCCGCGTCGCGCAGCTCCCGCTGACGCTCGCCCCGCGGCTTCTCGTAGACGCGCTCCGGACGGGCGTCCTCGGCGGCCAGCAGCACGGGGAGATGATCGAGGTGCTCCCAGCCGAAGCGCGGCATCCGCACGCCCATGTACGGGCGCACCCCCGCGCCCTCCGCGAGGACGCGCTCGAGCCAGGGCTCGGTGAGCTTGCCGCCCACCCCGTCCAGGGGCGGCGGCAGGCGCGCGGGGTCGCCCAGGTCGGGGATCTCGGTCGTGAACCAGCCGTCCAGCGCGGGCTCGGGCGCCCCAACCCCGGTCCTCTCGTGGCACGCCGTGCAGCGCCGCTCGGTCAGGGTGATCGCGAGTCGGTCGCCGGCCGTGAGCTCCGCGTCGATGGAGGCGACCGCCGCTCGCAGCGCCGCGCGCTCGGCATCGTCCAGGCCGAAGTCCGGCGCACCGCCGGCGAACCCGGTCGGCCCCGAGGGCGGATCCGCCAAGCAGCCTCCGCTCGCGTCGGCAG
>WTJQ01000207.1:0-1359 GCA_011524785.1 Planctomycetota bacterium
GTCGCGGGCGACGAGGTCGTCGAGGGGCCCGGAGCACGCGACGACGCGCTGCTCGCAGCGCTCGCGACGCTCAGGGCGCCGCAGAGCGTCCTGCGCTCCACGGACCCCAGCGGCTCCCTGCGTGGCGCAGCGGCTCTCGCCGCCCCCAGTCTCCCTGCAGCGCCCATCGCGCCGATGGCGCCCCTCGAGGGGGAGGTTGCTCAGCTCCTGATCGAGCGCACCCGCGACTGGCGACGTCGGGTCGAGGCTGACGAGGGCTGAACCGTCAGGCCGCGTCGCCACGACTCAGGCCCCAGAGGAACGCCAGCAGCCGCGCCACGGCGGCATAGACCTCCTCCGGCACCTCGTCACCGATCTCGCTCGCGCTCAGCAGCTCGACCAGGTCCGGATCGGACTGGATCGGGACGCCGTGCTCCTCGGCCAGGGCGACGACGCGCTGGGCCACGTCGTGCGCCCCCTTGGCGACGACCCGAGGGGCCCGAGCCTCCCCGCGCTCGTAGCGCAGGGCCACGGCGCGGCGCACGGGGCGCTCGCCCTGCTCGCGGGGCTCCCTCATCCGGCCAGGTCCATCCAGGACTCCCCCTCGGGGGCAGGGATGCGGAGGCTCTCCGCCGAGAGATCGAGGTCCTCCGCAGCGGCCAGGGAGAGCACGAGGTCCACCTCCTGCCCCTCGGCCGCCAGCTGCTCGGAGAGCAGTCCCTCGGCGGCTCGGACGCGTTCGAGGGTCGACGCCGAGCTGCACGCGATCGAGACCACCAGACGCTCCTGGCGCCAGAGCAGGTCGAGCCGGAGCGGACCGAGCGCCTGGAGGTCGAGCCCCAGCCGGACCCGCCATCCCGTGGGCGCGGAGGTCTCGGCGTCTGCCGCAGAGCCGTCGCGATCGGGACGCACGAACAGGTGCAGGACCGTGAGCCCGGCCCCGTCCGGGAAGGGAAGGCTGGTCCGCAGCTCGTCCCCTGCCGCCTGGCGCACGAGGGCGAGCAGCCGATCGGCCTCGAGCCCGCGGAGCGCGCGCTGACCCCGCTCCCGCGCCTCGCCCTCCGGCAGCTCCTGCAGGAGGGCGGCCAGCTGTCCGCGTTCCTCGGCAGCCGTCAGCGCGCTGCCCAGGAGGGCGCGCCGCGCGGCCGATGAGAGCGCCCCCGACTCGAGCAGGGCGCGCAGGGCGAGGGCCTCGCGGCCTGCGAGGCCGCCGCGCTCGAGCGCGCGGCGCAGGCCGGGCTCGGAGCTCCCGAGGGCGGAAGCGAGCGCCTCGGCCAAGCCCTGGATCCAGGCGCTCCAGGCGCCGCCCGCCTGCACGGGCGCGGCTCGGCCGACCCGCGCCAGCGCGGCTGCCAAGGCCTCGAGCGCGTCGCCAGGGAC
>WTJQ01000207.1:1459-3728 GCA_011524785.1 Planctomycetota bacterium
AGATCGGCGGCGCCGCCGCCCGGTCGCACGAGCCGGCTGAGGATCTCCCGGAGTGCGGCGCTGGAGAAACGCGAGCCTTCGCCATCCGCGCGGGCCGCCCCACCCTCAGCGACCTCGAGGAGCCGGAGGGTCGCGAGGTCCGGCTCGACGCCACCCGGCCCCACGTCCGGCAGGAGGGCCACGAGGCGCCCAAGCAGCTCCAGCGGCCGATCCGGACGCGGGGGCGCGGGAGCGGCGGGCTGCGGGGCGCTGGCGCCCGCCTGCGGCGCTCCGTCCCTCGGGGCACTCCCCGAGCCGTCAGGACGCGCGGCCTCGGCGCCCACCCGCCGGAGCGGGCTGGCGGCGGTGGCGTCGCTGCGGATACGGGGCACCTCCATGGGAGCAGGGTCCAGGGCGGTTGTCGGACGCCAGCGCCCCGACTTGAGGCACGGTCCGGAGGTTCCCTCGGAGGACGGACGGGCCGCGAGGTTCGCAGGGCCTCCCCCGCTAGGATCGCTGCCATGCCCGGCCGCCGCTCCCGTGCCCCGCAGCTCGCCCTGTCGGCCCTCCTGGCGCCCGTCCTCCTGCTGTCCGCCTGCGGGGGCTCCGGGTCGGAGCGTCCCCGGCACGTCGTGCTGATCAGCATCGACACCCTGCGCGCCGACCACCTGTCCTGCTACGGCTACGGGCGCCCGACCTCACCAGCCCTCGACGCCCTGGCGGCCGAGGGCGCACGGTTCGAGCGCTGCGTCGCGAGCAGCTCGTGGACGCTCCCGAGCCACCTGACCATGCTCACGGGCCTGCCCATCGGCGCCCACGGGATCGACCACGACGGCCTCTGGCAGCGCACGGATGCAGACGGCCAGCCCATCGCCCCCGACCTGCGCGGGCGCTTCCTGGCCGAGACCCTGCGGGCTGCTGGCTACCGCACCGAGGGCTACTACACGTGGAAGTACCTGGAGCCTCGGTTCGGGTTCGGGGACGGCTTCGACCACTACGAGCGACTGGGGCACACCTTCCTCAGCGACCCCGAGGTCGGCCCGCGCGTCCTCGCCCTGGAGGGCGTGGCCCGCGAGCTCGGCGACGCGCGCACCGACCTCGAGGAGCGAGGCTCCGCGGGCGAGGACGTGGGCGCGGAGCTGGCCGAGGTGGAGGCGCGCCTCGCCGACGTCGCTGCGCAGGGGCGCGCGCTGCGGGCGGAGCATCCGCACCTCTTCGGGGACATCAAGGTCGCGGACGAGGTCGTCGACCGGGGCATCGCCGCGCTCGAGCGCGCGGAGGCCCCCCTCTTCCTCTTCCTGCACCTCTTCGACGTCCACGACCCCTACGTCAGCCCGGCTCCGTTCGGCACGCGCTTCGACCCGCGCTACGAGGGTCCCATCGACGGCCGCCGCGTCACCGCCAGCAACTCCCCGGTGCGTCCTGGGATGGACCCGCGCGACCTCGAGAACCTGGTCGCGCGCTACGACGGCGGCATCGCCTGGGTGGACAGCCAGATCGGTCGACTGCTGGAGCGGCTCGACGAGCTGGGGCTCGCCGAGGACACCCTCGTCGTCGTCACGAGCGACCACGGGGAGGAGTTCTTCGAGCACGGGGGCAAGACCCATCGCGGCAGCGTCTACCCGGAGGTCCTGAGCGTGCCGCTGCTCGTGCGGTGGCCCGCGCGCATCGCCCCGGGCACGGTGGTCTCTGGGACCGCGGGCCTGGTGGACATCGTCCCGACCGTGGCGGCGGCCGCGGGCGTGGACCACGGCGCGCCCACGGGCGGGCGGGACCTGCTGCCGCTCATCGCCGCCGGCCGCGTGCCCGAGCGTGTGCTGACCGCCGAGGTGGTGGCGGAGGCCCCGGGCGGAGGAGTCCTACACCGCTCGAGCGTCGTCGAGGGCGCACGCCAGCGCGTGCGCGACGTGGCGGCGAACGCCGAGACCTGGGGCGAGCTCGACCTGACGGCGGACCAGCCGATCCCCCAGCGGCCCACTGACCCGAACGACGCCCGGGCCGCCTTCCAACGCGCCCTGCAGCGCCTCGAGAACCTGCGCAGCGCCTCACCGCCCCGCGTCCTCGACGCCTCCCCCCTCACCGACCTGGAGCAGCGCGAGCTGGCGTCCATGGGGTACGCCGGCGGGGACGGCGGGGACGCGGGCGGCGACCGCTCGACCTTCGAGGGCGGCGTGCACATCGACGCGCGCCTCGATCGAGACGAGTAGCCGCACGCGCGGCTCGAGCCCGCCAAGCCGTCCGAGGCCCCCAACGCGAGCAGGGCTCCTCGCGAGGAGCCCTGCTGCGCGCC
>WTJQ01000322.1 GCA_011524785.1 Planctomycetota bacterium
TCGCCGATGTCGGCGAGGATGCGGTCGTACAGGGGGATGGTGGTGCCGTCGGCCGCGGGAACCGACAGCCCCAGCCTCGCCAACAGAGCGAAGAGGCCGGCCGTCTTCATGGCCACGGTCTTCCCCCCCGTGTTCGGGCCCGTGATCAGGAGCAGGTCGAAGTCGTCCCCCACGCGCAGGTCGATGGGGACGACCTGGTCCAGCTGACCGAGGACGACCTGATGCATCAGCAGGGGGTGCCGCGCGGAGCGGAGCGAGAGCCCCGCCGAGGCTCCCTCGTCCCCCGGCTGGAGCGGCACCACAGCTCCGCACCGCCGCATGTAGCGCGCTCCGATCAGGCCGAGCTCGACCTCCGCCAGGACCGCGGAGAACGCCTCGATCTCCGCGCGCTGGTCGAGCACGCGCCGCGCGAGCTCGAGCAGGATGCGCTCGGCCTCGCGACGCAGGTCGCTCCGCAGCTCGGCGAGCCGGTTCCCCGGCTGCACCACCTCACTGGGCTCGATGAACACGCTCTCGCCGCTGCCGGAGCGGTCGTGCACGAGGCCGCGGACCCGCCCGGAGAGGCGCGCCTTGACTGCCAGCACGGGGCGACCCTGGCGGCGATGCACGGACGAGTCGCTGAGCACCGCCCGGACGTCCGCCCGAGCGAGGATGTCCTTGAGATGGCGCTCGATGCGCGACGACTGCTCCTGCACCTCCCGTGACAGGCGCTCGTGCAGGGCCGAGGCGTCCACCCTCAGGCGGCCGCGGCCGTCCAGGGCCCCGTCGAGGCGTGCGTGGAGCTCGGTCAGGTCGGGGGCTCGCTCCAGGACGGCGAGGAGGATCGCCGCCTCCTCTCCATGCTCGGCGCCCCAGGCCAGGATCCGGCCGCGCGCCTCGATCAGGGCTCGGAGTCCTGCCAGCTGCTCCTCGTCGAAGCCTCGCAGGCCACGCGCGAAGGCGGGCTCGAGGTCGGTCAGGCCCGCCAGGGGCGGTTCGGCGCCGCGCTGAAGCAGGGAGTGGGTCGCTCGCACGCGCTGCAGGGCCTCCCGCGCGGCGTCGTGGCTGCGCGGCTGCAGCTCCCGGAGTGCGCGCCGTCCGAGGGAGGAGGCCGCCTCCTGGGCGAAGAGCTCGAGCACGGCCTCGAGCTGGAGCACGCCGGCCGCGAACGCCTCACGCTGATCTCCGGCTCGCGTCTCCATGGGCGGAGGGTAACGGAAGCCGGCCTGCGATCGCGCGCCGTGAGAGCGCGATGCGTAGGGCAGCGGACGGAGCGGCTGCGGCGTGCGACCGCGCGAGCGATGGATCGCGCGTCTGGCACGGCGAACGCTCTCCACGGCGCCGGACATGGAGCCCGCGATGGGTGGCAACGCTAGACTCCGCGAGTGCCCCACCGGGGGCCGCTGCATCACCCGACCTCCCCCACGCCGCCATGTCCATCGACCAAGACGCTCGCTTCGAGACCCTCGCGATCCACGCCGGCCAGGAGCCGGAGCCCGTGACCGGGGCGGTCATGACGCCCGTCTACATGACGAGCACCTACGCGCAGACGTCCCCCGCCAAGCCGGTGGGCGACTACGAGTACAGCCGCTCGGGCAACCCGACGCGGACGGCCCTCGAGGCCAACCTCGCCGCCCTCGAGCAGGGCGCTCGCGGGCTGGCGTTCGCGAGCGGACTCGCGGCCTGCAACGCCCTCCTCGACCGCCTCGAGCCGGGGGACCACGTGGTCGCGGGCAACGACCTCTACGGCGGGACCTGGCGGCTCTTCTCGCGCGTGTTCGAGCGCTATGGCATCCAGTTCAGCTTCGTGGACACGACCGACCTGCAGCAGGTCGAGGCGGCCCTCACCGAGCGCACGCGGTACGTGTACCTCGAGACGCCCAGCAACCCGCTCCTGCGCCTCGCCGACATCGGAGCCGCTGCGGAGCTGGCCCACGGAGCGGGCGCGCTGTGCGTCGTCGACAACACCTTCGCGACGCCGTACCTGCAGCAGCCCCTCAGCCTCGGCGCGGACATCGTGCTCCACTCCCTGACGAAGTACCTCGGGGGACACTCCGACGTGGTCGGGGGCGCGCTGGTCGCCCGTGACGCCGAGGTCGGCGAGGAGCTGGCCTTCTACCAGAACGCGGTCGGCGGGACCCCGGGTCCGATGGACTGCTTCCTCGTCCTGCGCGGCATCAAGACCCTGGCCGTGCGGATGGACCGCCACTGCGCCAACGCGGCCGCAGTGGCCGCACACCTCGCGGCCTCGCCCCAGGTGGAGCGCGTGCACTACCCGGGGCTCGAGGAGCACCCGCAGCACGCGCTCTGCGCGCGGCAGATGCGGGCCCCCGGGGGCATGGTGAGCTTCGAGCTCGCGGGCGGCGTCGCGGCGGGCGAGGCCTTCGCCATGGGCACGCGGGTGTTCACGCTGGCCGAGTCGCTCGGGGGCGTGGAGTCGCTGGTGGAGACGCCGCCGTCCATGACCCACGCGTCGATCCCGGCCGAGACGCGCCGCGCCGCCGGCCTGCAGGACGGCCTCGTTCGCCTGTCCGTGGGGATCGAGCACGAGGCCGACCTGCTGGCGGACGTCGACCGCGCCCTGGCCGCGGCGCGATGAGCCGATGTCCCCCACCTCGGCTGGAGGGGGGCCGACGACTCTACGCCGCCTCGATCAGAGGCCGGCTCGGGCGGCCGCACCGCCTCAACCAGAGGCAGGCCGATGACACCGCGCGGCCTCGCTCCGAGGCGGGCCGAAAGCACCGCACCGCCTCAGCCCGAGGCGGGGTAACCGGCGAGCCAGTCAGCGCGCCGCGAGAACAGCGAGCCTTGGGGGCGCGGCCGTCGCCGCGCGCGTGCCGCGACGTCCTCGAGGAGTGCCCAGAGCCAGAACATGGCGAGGCCGAAGGGCCGCTGCCAGGCGGGCCAGTGGGTGCGCACGAGGGTCACTCGTGCCTTGGTCACGAGGGTCTTCTTGCGCACGTCGTCCGGGGAGCTGGCCCCGACGAGGTGCACGATGGTGGCGTCCGGCGTGATGGCTGGCCGAGCCCCGAGGGCGCGCGCTCGGAGGCACAGGTCCGCCTCCTCGCCGTACATCCAGTAGCGCAGGTCGAAGCCGCCCAGGGCGCGCCAGTCCTCGAGCCCGATCAGGAGGAAGCAGCCCACGACGATGTCGACCTCGCGCACGCTGTCGCGTGGCCACGACCCCATCGCCTCGGGGTTGAGCCACTCCGATCCCCTGAAGAGCGCCCGCAGCCCGGTCGCCATGCAGACGGTGCTCCAGGGAGTGATGCGCTGCCAGCAGGAGGCCGGGTTCAGCGAGCCGTCCGGGAACAGCGTCCGGCCGCCCCAGATCCGTGCCTCGGGGCGCTCGCCCGCGAAGGCCACCAGCCGGTCGATGGCCCGGTCGAGGACGACCGTGTCCGGGTTCAGCAGGAGCAGCAGGCGACCGCGGGCACGCTCCCCCGCGAGGTTGTTGGCTGCAGCGAAGCCGAGGTTCTCGGTCGAGCGGATCAGCGTCAGCCGGTCGCCGAACTCGGCCTCGATGGCGTCCGCCGAGCCGTCGTCGGAGGCGTTGTCGACGACCAGCAGCTCGAAGGTGCCGGGCGTGGTCTCCGCGAACACCGAGCGGAGCGCCGCGAGCGTGAGCTCCCGAGTGCGATAGCTGACGACGACGATGCTGACGCCGGGAGCGGTCATGGCGGGAGGTGGCCGGGGGCTCGAGGGCCGAGCCGCGCATCGAGCGGCTCGATCCCCCTCGGCTCAGAAG
>WTJQ01000532.1 GCA_011524785.1 Planctomycetota bacterium
CGATCCGGGGGATCACTGTCCCCTTGTTCGCCGACCTCGAGGCCTTCGCGGCCCACGTGCTGGCCTCCTCCGGCACTGAGGGATCAGGGCAGGAAGCGTGACAGGTAGCCGCCGAGCGGCGTCGCAAGGTCGCGAGGAAGCTGGCTCCAGGTCCGCTGGATCCGCTCCGTGCGCGGATTGGAGGGGTTCAGCGTCGGCAGCCCCTGGTCGCGCACGAGGAGGAACCGGTAGCCGAGAGCGGTTGGCTCGAAGCCCTGCCGCCGCTTGAACGCATGGGCGCCCGAGTCCACGCGACTGCGCCCGAAGTCGAAGCGCCGATAGCCGCGCTCGATGGCCCACTCCTGCAGGGCGCAGTACAGGAACGAGCTCGCCTTGTAGGCCCGATCGGCGTCGGCGGTCGTGCCCGAGTAGTACGCGTGCAGCTCCCCGCGGTAGCCGAAGCTCATGACGGCGGCCAGCACGTCCGCACCGTGCCGGACCACGTGGACGAAGGTCTCGTCGCCGCAGGAGACCAGCAGGTCCTCGAACCACCCCGAGGGGAGGGCTGGCGTCCCGAGGTCCTGCTTGTTGCGCTGGAACAGCCGGACGAGATCGGGCAGGTACCAGCGTCCCTCCTCGAGCGTCAGGCCATGCTCACGCCTGGCCCGCCGCACATCGGCCCTGGCCTTCTTGGGCATCCCAGCCAAGACGTCCTCCGCATCCCGGGGCAAGTCACGGTGGAACCCCTCGTGGAGCGCCGAGGGCCTCCAATCGAGCCCCGGGTCCTCACGACAGCGCAGCTCGAGCCGCCCGACGCGGGCCGCCTCGGCGCGCTCGCCCGCCGCGGCGTGCAGGGCGCGCTCCAGTTCTCGGGTCCGGGCAACGGCGCCCCCGTAGACGGCGTACGGCACGGAGATCCAGGCGCGCGCGCCCATGAGGCTGCGGCACTCGGCCAGGGGCAGCACCCCCACAAGCTCGTCTTCGCCGTCGATCGCCACCAGGGAGCGCTCGAGGTGGCCGAAGCGTCGACACGCGGACTCCAGCCAGCCGCGACGGTGGAACACGGTCCCGCCAGGACACTGCAGGACGAGGTCGTCCCAGTCCTCGAGGTCCCTCGGCTCGACGGAGCGGATGCTGAGCGCGGCTCCGCTCATTCCTCGTGCACGCCCTCGACCCGATACTCCCGCACGTTGCGGGCCTGCGTGTAGATCACGATCTCCCCCACCAGGCCGAAGCCGACGATCTGGACGCCGAGGACGAAGAACAGGACGCCCAGCTGGAAGATCGGCGAGGCGAAGAGCTGCGCGTCGTCCCCGAGCGCCCGCTTTACGACGGCGGTCGCCGCGACGCCGGCTCCGGCGACCATGCTCAGCCCGCCGAGGGCCCCGAAGAAGCGCAGGGGCTTGTGGGTGAAGCGCGTGAGGAAGACCACGCCGAGCACGTCGAGCAGCCGGCGCAGGTACGTGACGGGGCCGAAGATCCCGACGACCCCCTGCTCCTTCAGGTGCCTCACGGGCAGCTCCAAGACCCGGAAGCCCTGACGGAACGCCAGGACGGGCAGGTAGCGATAGAGCGTTCCGTAGATCGTCAGCTGCTCGAGGACCTGACGCCGGAAGGCCCGCAGGCTGCAGTTCAGGTCGTGGAAGGGCGCGCCCGTCGCCAGCCGCAGGACGGCGTTGAAGGCCCAGGACTGGAGGCGGTTGGGGGCCCGGTCCACGCGCCCCGTGCGCCGGGCCGTCACCACGTCAGCGCCCTCCTCGAGCGCCTGCATCATGGCCTCGATGGCGTGCGGGTCGGTCTGCACGTACTCGGGTGCCGTCAGGACCACGTCCCCGCGGGCATGCTCGAAGGCGCTGGCCAGGCAGACGGCCTCACCGAAGGGCCGGTGCAGGCCGATGGTCCGCACCCGATTGCCCGAACGCGCCTGCATGCGCAGGGCGTCCTCCCACTGGGTCCCCTTGACCCCGTCGAAGACGAGGATCGCCTCCCAGCTGTGCCCCAGCCGATCGAGCTGTGCCCCGATGGACTCCACGACCATCCGCACCTCGGCGTCCACCGAGGCCACCGGGACCACGAGGGTCACTGCGGGGATCGGGGGAACGGCTGCGAGGCCACCGCCCTCGGCGGGCTGCTGAGACGCCTGGTTCATCCTCGCCCCTCCTGCGCGAGCGGCCCGAGGTGGCCCGCGCCGCGGCTGCTGCCGGCGCGCACCACGAGCTCGGCGAGCAGGCCGAACAACAGGAAGTCGACCACGGTCATCGCGAACAGCGAGAGGGTCATCATCGCGGCGCGACCCCACTGGTTGGAGAACGAGACCGGCTCGCTCGACCATGCGACCATGGCGGCGAAGCCCAGCATCGCGACGAGGAACGGGAGGGCCAGCAGAGCGAAGTACACGAGCGGACTCCGCGCGAAGCTGGTCACCAGCTTCACGGAGAAGAGGTCGACGACGACGCGCGTGGCGCGCCCGATGCCGTACTTGCTCTCCCCATGCAGGCGGGGCCGGTGGTTCACGACGACCTCACCGATGCGCGCTCCGGAGCCCAGGGCCAGCGACGGGAGGAAGCGGTGCTGCTCCGCGTAGATCGGCATGCGCTCGACCAGCTCACGGCGGAACGCCTTCAGCGTGCACCCGGTGTCGTGGATCCCGGTCCCCGTCACCCAGCGGATCAGCCCGTTGGCGAGGATCGACGGCACGCGGCGCAGGACCAGGCCGTCCTTGCGATCGCGCCGCCAACCCACGACCAGGTCGAGCCCGCGCTCCAGCTCCGCGACCAGCCGAGGAACGTCGGCGGGGTCGTTCTGGAGGTCCGCGTCCATCGTGACCACCACCCGGCCGCGACTCGCCTCGAACCCGGCTGCCATGGCGGCCGTCTGGCCGAAGTTGCGCCGCAGGAACACGAGGCGCACGTGCTCGGGGTCCTGCTGACGCAGCCGGTGCAGGAGCTCCCGAGAGCCGTCGGTGCTCATGTCGTCCGCGAAGATCACCTCCCACGGACGCCCCATCCCCCCCACGTGCTCGCGGATCTGGGCGTGGAGCGGCTCGAGGTTGTCGCGCTCGTCGAGCACGGGAACCACGACCGACAGCTCGGGCTGGGGCCTCATGGCGGCGGGATGGTAGCCGTGACCTGGGCACGACCCCACTCTGTCCATCGGCCGGAAGCCTCCCTCCACCGCACCTCCAGGGGGTTCCCTGGGCCCCAGGAGGGCTCCCAGCCCCCGAGCGCCGTTTTGGGGCTTCGCATGGCGTGCCCTTCAAGCGGGCGCTAGCCTTCCCTTGGACCATGTCCTCACCCGCCCCGCACCCTCCGCAGAAGACCGTCGTCCTGGGCCCTGGCCCCCGGGCCGCGGCTCTTGAGCCGCTCGTCGCGGCTCTCGCGGGCGAAGCGGCGTACCGGATCGAGACGCTCGGGGCCGCGCTCGACCTCCTCGAGCGCCCGGACGTCGTCCTCGTCCTGGACGCGGGGCGGCTCGAGCCGGAGGACCTGGGCCTCCTGCATGCACTCGCGCAGCGAGGCCGGCAGTGGTCCCTGGAGCTCTTCGGAGGGGATCCCTCCGCCAGCGTGGTCCGGCGGCTGTCGCGCGAGGGCGCCGTGCGCTGGACTCCTTGGCCGGTCGACACCGAGACCCTCGGCCGGTGGTGCGCGTCGTCGCCTGCTGCCGAGCTCGCGCCGAACTCCCCGACCGACGCTGCTCCGGCTGGGCACCGCGCCCCCGCTGTCGCCCCGAC
>WTJQ01000278.1 GCA_011524785.1 Planctomycetota bacterium
GCCGCCACCCCCGCCGCCGGCCCTCGGCGCGTCCGCCGGCAGGCCAAGCTGCGCGTTGGAGGCTCCCGCTTGGAAAGCCCCGCCCGCCGGTCCGCCGGGGGCCCCATGGGAGAGGCCAGTCGACGCCTCGCGCTTCTTCTCCGCGCGCCCGCCGTAGCGCGCGCCGTAGCTCCCCTCCCCCTTCGCACGCAGGCCATCGGTCGCGCCGAGGAAGAAGTCGTCCGTGCCGCCGCTCCCGCCTCCGTAGCCGAGGGCTCCCAACATCTCGCCCGCCAGCTCCTGCTCGACGATCTCCGGTCGCTGCGCCTCCTCGGCCAGCTCGCGGTACGCCGCCACGAGCCCGGGGTCGGGAGCGCCGCTCAGCTCGAACGGTCGGGCCCGCAGCCGCTGGACCTCGTTGAGGAGCAGCTGACGCGCCCGCGCGGCAGCGATAACGGAGGGCTCGTCCTCCACCCACTCGATCCTCGACCCCGACGGCCCCTCGGTCAGGCCGACCCAGACGGCGCCGGCGAGGCACACGACGGCCGCGGCCGCGCGGAGCAGGGGCGGCAGGCCCACGGAGCGCACGGGCGCCGCGCTGATGCTGCGTGCAGAGGCGAGCAGGGTGGCACGGTTCTGTGCGGACAGCACGTCGGCCCCTCCGGCAGTGACTTCCTGCCCTCCGGCAGTGGCAGCCTGCGCGGCGTCGATGGTGGCGCGCAGCCGCTCCTGGAGCTCGCCGAGCCTGGGATCCTCACGGAGGGCCGCCTCGATCCTCTCACGGGTCGGTTCGTCCGCTTCGCCGAGGAGGACGGCGACCAGGTCTTCGAGCAGGGGGTGGGAGTCGTGCATCGTTCGTGCGGGGCTGGTGGGTTCAGGAAGGCTGCGTTCGCGTGCCGGGGGCGAGTCCGAGCAGGGGGGCCAGCTCGCGGGAGAGCGCCTCGAGGCCCACGCTCACGAGCCAGCCGACGGTCCCGGACTTGCGCCCGGTCAGCTCGGAGATCTCGCGGTAGCTGTGGCCCTCGAAGAGACGCAGGGTGAGCACCTCCCGCTGGTCCGCGGGGAGCGTGCCGATGCCGCGCAGGACGGCCTCGCGCGTGTCGGCCTGGTCGATGGCGGCCTGGCCGCCGTCGGTGGACTCGTCGTGGGCGGCGCGACGCTCGCGCTCGGATCGGCTCTGGTTGGCGCGCATCTCGTCGGTGCAGCGGTTGCGGACGACCCGGTGGAGCCAGGCCTGGAGCGGGGCGTGTCCATCGCCGGTGGCTGCCGGCGTTGGCGGGACCTCGGCCAGGCGGAGGAAGGCCTCCTGGACCACGTCCTCGGCGGCGCCGCGGGAGCCCAGGAGTGCCCGCGCATGGCGGAGGAGCGGACCCTGGAAGCGATCGACGAGGGCCTCGAACGCCTCGAGGTCCCCGGCACGCCAGCGACCGAGGAGGATCCCCGAGGAGGGGCCCCCTTCCCAGGACTGCGGCTCGGGGCGGTGTGAGGACGGTTCCATGGCGCTCACGAGGGGAACGAACCCAGCTCGCGAATTCTTGGCCTATTCACCGGGATTCCTGGGGCCACACCGCTTGCCCCTGACCCAGGGCCGTCCGATCCTCCGGGGATGGAGCCCTTCGACCCCGACGCCGCCGCCCAGCCGGGCAGCGGGATCTTCGGCCTCCCCCACGGGCCCGAGGACGCCTCCGTGCACGTCCTCGGGGTGCCGTTCGACGCGACCACCTCGTACCGCCGGGGCGCGGCCCACGGGCCCGAGGCCGTCGCCGCAGCCAGCGTGCAGGTCGACCTCTTCGACCGCCTCTTCGGGAGGCCCTGGGAGGAGGGCATCTGGTACCGGGCGGACGACGGCGCCATCGCTGGCTGGAACGAGCGCGCTCGAGCCCTGGCCGACCCCGTGATCGCGGCCGGCGGCGCCGACCCGGACTCCCACGAGCACGCCCACCTGCTGGCGGAGCTGGCCGAGCTGGGGGGACGCGTGAACGACCTCACCGAGGAGTTCACGGCCGGGTGCCTCGCCGAGGAGCGGCTGCCCGTCCTCCTAGGGGGCGACCACAGCGTGCCCTTCGGAGGCATCCGCGCGGCCGCGCGCGCCCATCCGGGGATGGGGGTCCTGCACTTCGACGCCCACGCCGACCTGCGGGTCGCCTTCGAGGGCTTCGAGTGGTCCCACGCGTCGATCTTCCACAACGTGCTGGAGCAGGTGCCGGGGGTCGCCTCCCTCGTGCAGGTGGGCGTGCGGGACCTCGGGCACGCGGAGGCGCTCCGCTGCGAGACGGACCCGCGCGTGCACACGCTCTTCGACGACCAGTGGGCCGAGGTCCTCGCCCACGGCCGCGATCGGCGCGAGGCGATCCGCGCGCACCTGGACCACCTGCCGAGCGACGTGTGGGTCAGCTTCGACGTCGACGGCCTCAGCCCCGACCTCTGCCCGAACACGGGCACGCCGGTGCCGGGAGGGCTCGACTGGCACGCGGCCATGCAGTGGCTGGAGGAGCTGGTGCTCCGGGGCCACCGCGTGGTCGGGGTCGACCTCTGCGAGGTCGCACCTGGCCCGGCGGCCGACCCCGAGGGCGCGGGCTGGGACGCGGTCGTGGGTGCCCGGCTGCTCTACCGGCTCATCGGCGCGGCGATGAGCTCCCGAGGGTGACGGGGCTCCTCGGCCCGGAACCCACCCCGGGTCTCAGCCCCGCGTGAAGTTCCAGAGGCTCCAGGCGACGTAGAGCCCCGCGAGGGCCGCCCCCTTCGTGCGCAGCCCGCTGCCCTCACGGAACCCGAGCAGGACGGCGAGCGCCAGGGAGGCCGCCGCCGTGATCGGCAGGTCGAGCCGGGCGATGCCCTCCACGAGCGGCTGCTGACCCTCCACGGTGGGCCGCACCGCGCCCGCGACGCCCACGACGGCGAGGACGTTGAAGACGTTGCTGCCGACCACGTTCCCGATCCCCACCTCGGCCTGGCCCTTGAGGCCGCTCGCGATCCCGGCCGCGAGCTCCGGCAGGCTGGTCCCGACCGCCAGCACGGTGAAGCCGATCACCTCGGCCGGCACGCCGAGCCGTGTCGCCAGGGCGGCGCCCCCCTGCATCACGAGCTCAGCCCCAACGGCGATGCCGAGGCTGCCCCCCACGACGAAGAGCCATGGGTGCCGCGTCTCGGGGGGATCGTCCAGCTCGAGCGCCGCCTCACCCTCCTCCCCGGGCGTGCGCAGCACCAGCACCTGGTAGAGCGCGAACGCCGCCAGCAGGACGCCGGCATCGACGCGGTCGAGCTGCCCATCGAGCAGCACGAGCAGGAGCAGGGCGAGGGAGCCGAGCAGCCACGCGAGCTCGCGCATGCTGAGCCGCTCCCCGAGGGTCGCGGGGAGCACGAAGCTCGTCACCCCGAGGACCAGCCCCATGTTGGCGATGTTCGACCCGAGCACGGTCCCGAACAGGAGGCCGTGCTCGGCACGCGACGCGGCGAGGCCCCCAACCACCACCTCGGGGAGGGAGGTCCCGAGGGCGACGACGGTGAGCCCCGTGACGAGGGGCGACACCCCGAGCCTCCGTGCCAGCGTCACGCCCCCACTCACGAGGAGGGTCGCCCCTCCTACGAGAAGAGCGAAGCCGGCGACGAGCCGCACGATGTCGAGGAGGAGAGGCAAGGCGAACTGGGGGGGAGGGGAGCACCGTAGCCATGTCCGGACGCGGACCAGAAGGCAAAGCCGGACGCGGACCAGA
>WTJQ01000592.1 GCA_011524785.1 Planctomycetota bacterium
CTCGGCCCTGGCCCTCGGCTGGGCCATGAACCACCTGGAGACGGCGGACAACTACAAGAAGGACCTCGAGGCCGCGAACGCGCAGCACGCGACCGCGCTGGCCGACAAGGACTCCGAGATCGGCGACCTCACCAACGAGCTCAACACCGTCAAGACCGCCCGCGGTCAGGACGCCCAGGAGCTCGCCGCGGTCACCGCCGACCGCGACCGCCTCCAGTCGGAGCTCACCCGCGAGCAGGACCGCGCCAACCAGATGCAGTCCGAGCTCGGCACGATGACCGCCTCGCTGGCCGACTACGCCTCGACCAACGACAACCTCCAGGGCCGCTGGGAGCAGTCGGAGGCCAACCTGCGCCAGCAGATCGAGGCTCGCCGCGACGCGGAGCAGGCCCAGGCCGCCGCGGAGCAGGGCCAGCGCGACGCCGACAGCGCCCGCGCCGAGGCCGAGGACACCATCGCCAGCCTCGAGCGTGAGGTCACCGCGCTCGGCGACGCCAAGGGCCAGCTGGAGATCGACCTCCAGGCCCTGATCGAGTACACGGGCGTCTCGGTCGCCGAGATCGCCAACATGCCGCTGATCGACGGTGCGGTCCTCGGGACCAACACCAACGTCGCTCCGGGCCTCGTCAGCATCAACAAGGGCACGGCCGACGGCGTCAAGCGCGGCTTCACCTTCGAGGTCTACCAGGGTGGCACCTACAAGGGCCGCGTCCGCGTCGTCGAGGTCCAGGGCAACATGTGCGTCGCCGAGATCGTGAAGACGGTCGACGGTCGCGCCATCTCCCAGGGCGACAGCGCCTCCACCCGCATCTGAGCCCCGGAGGTCCCTGACCATGCCCCGCCCCCGCAAGTCCAGCGGCGGCCGCGCCAGCGGCCGCACCGCCTCCAAGAAGTCCTCGCGCGCCTCGGTCGAGGTCGTGGAGGAGGACGCCGGCCTCGGCATCGCCGAGGGCGTGATCCTCGCCACCGCCGTCGTGCTCCTCGCTGCCTTCATCATGCTCGACAAGGCGCGCGGCAGCTACGGCGAGGGGATGTTCTTCAAGAACCAGACCCAGCAGAGCAACTGACGCCAGCGGGGGACTCCCCCGACCGGCTGACTCCAGCGGGGGCGGATCGCACGGCGATCCGCCCCCGCTGCCGTTTGGAGGGGGGCCGGACCCCTTGGGAGGGAGCCCTGATCCCTGTGCACGCGGAGCCCTCACGAGTCGCTCGACCGTGCGGGCCTGCGGCCTGAGCTCGACCGAGTCCGCCGCTTGCTCCTGGGTCCTCGGCGCCGGGAACGCGGAGCCTCGAGAGCCTCGTCCTCGGCGGCGAGAGGCGTCGACCCGACGTCGGGACTGCGACAGGCCGTGCTTGGATCGCCTCTCCGCCGTTCCTATGCTCGCAGTCGCAGCGCGCGTCACCGCACATCCGACGCTCGCCGCGAACCGCACACACGAACGACACCGACCCCGGGGGGGGAACCCGGCGCAATGCTGAACTTCTTGAAGCCGATGGAGTGGGCCTTCGGACACCTGTCCGTGGACATGGGCATCGACCTCGGCACGGCCAACACGCTCGTCTGCGTCAAGGGACGCGGGATCATCCTCAACGAGCCGTCCGTCGTGGCGGTGAAGAAGGGGACCAACGAGGTGCTGCTGGACGGCATGGCCGTCGGCAACGCGGCCAAGGCCATGCTCGGCAAGACGCCCGGCACCATCGAGGCGATCCGTCCCCTGAAGCACGGCGTGATCGCCGACTTCGACGTGACGGAGAAGATGCTCAGCTACTTCATCACCAAGGTGCACGAGGGGCGCCACTGGGTGAAGCCGCAGGTCGTCATCGCGGTCCCCGTGGGGATCACGCCCGTCGAGCGTCGCGCGGTCATTCACTCGGCCGAGCGCGCCGGCGCGCGCCGCGTGTTCCTCATCGACGAGCCCATGGCGGCCGGCATCGGGTGCGACATGCCCGTGACCGAGGCCCGCGGTTCCCTGGTGGTCGACATCGGGGGTGGCACGACGGAGATCGCCGTCCTCTCGCTCGCGGGCGCGGTGGTCTCGACCTCCCTGCGCGTCGCTGGCGACGACATGGACGAGGCGATCATCTCCCACCTCCGCAGGCACCACAACCTGCTGATCGGGGAGCAGTCCGCCGAGAAGATCAAGCTCACCCTCGGGACCGCGTGGCCCATGAAGGAGGAGCTCGCGATGGAGGTGAAGGGACGCGACTCCGTCTCCGGCCTCCCGCGCCAGGCGACGATCACCTCGATCGAGATCCGCGAGGCCCTGAGCCACCCCGTGCGGCTCATCTGCGAGGCCATCCGCGGGATCCTGGAGGAGGCCCCGCCCGAGATCGCGGCCGACCTCTACGACAGCGGCGTCACGATGGTCGGCGGCGGCTCCTTGCTGCTGGGCCTGCCGGACGCCGTGTCGGACCACCTGGGTCTCCCCGCGCGCGTCGGCTCCGAGCCGCTGTCCGCGGTGGCCCGTGGCACCGGGATCTTCCTCGACAAGCTGGACGTGTTCAGCAAGGTCCTCGCCACCGAAGAGGTGGACTGAGTCACGGCGGCCTCGCTCCAGGGAGCGGGGCCGCGAACACCTGGAACGGACGATGCGCGTGTGAGGGGACGCAGGCGGAGGACGGTCCAGGGGGTGCTGGTCGCCGTCGTGGCCTTCGCCTCCCTGCGGCCGATCACAGCGCTCGACGAGGGCGTGGAGCTGCTGTTCCTGCCCGCGCGAGCGGCGCTCGAGCTGGGTGCGCCAGCGGCTCTTCGCGGATCCCTACCCACGGCGCGTGCGGCCGAGGAGGGCGGGCCGGAGGACATGGGCGTCGACGCGACCGAGGCCGGGCGCGAGCGCGATCGGGAGCTCGCGGAGGAGCTCGGGGCGCGCTCCGCACTGGCTGCCCGCCCGCAGCGCCTGCGCCTCGCTGACGGCGTCCGCGCGGTGACGGCGCGCGTCCTCGCGCGTCCCGACGGGCGGCTCGACGAGCTCGAGGTTCTGCTCGAGGATCCGCGTGGGATCGAGCGCGGGGCGCCCGTGATCTGGGGCGACGCCTTCCTCGGCGTCGTGGCCCGCGTCCCCAGCGCCCACGCGACCGGACGCAGCCGGCACCTTGCTCGCGTTCGCCTGGTCACGGCCAGGGACTCGCGGGTGAAGGCCGTCACGTCCGTGGACGCGACGCCGGCGAGGGGGCCTGCCGGCGCGCGGCCCATTCGGATGGTCGTAGGGGGCATCGCGCCGCGCGGTGAGGGGTTCGCGCTCGCGGTCCACAGCCCCGAGGACGATCCCGCCGGCGGCATTCCGGTCGTCCTCGCCGAGGACGAGGGCAGCGAGCTCGCGCTCGCCAACGGGTGGGGCCTGGGGCGCGTCGTGCGCGGGCGGGACGCGCTGCGCGACGAGGATCGCCTCGTGGGCCTCGCGCCGGACGTGGATCTCGAGTCCGGGATCGCGCGCGTCCTCGTGCTGACGCAGTCGACCGCTCCTGCGGAGACGCTCGCCGCCCCGGAGGCCGGCAGCTGGCTGAGCTGTGAGCGCGGGCCGCTCCTCGATGCGCGCGGACGCGAGGCCTTCCCGCTGCTCGCTGGCTCCCGCTCGGGTCTCGCGCCGGGAGCCGCCGTGGCGGACGGCCTTCGCTTCGTGGGCCGCGTGCGGCGAGCAGGTCCGCTCGCCGGCTCGGTCGAGCGGCTC
>WTJQ01000393.1 GCA_011524785.1 Planctomycetota bacterium
CCCCCGGAGCGAACATCGGAGCCGCCTCTCGCCCAGAGGCGGCTCCGATGTTCGCTCCGGGGGGGCGGGTCCCGTCTGGAGCGGGTCGGCCTTCGACTTGGGCAGGGGGGCGCCGAAGACCTCCGCCCCGCGGTGATTGGGGCGGCCGGAACAGGAGTTGTCCCGGGTCGGGCGAACCCGACGGACGGAAGTTAAGGCAGATCCGAAAATCTGTCCACCCCTGCAGAGGGCGAAACCCGCGCTCAGGGGCACGTTCCGCGCACATCGGGCGTGCGCGACCACGCAAAGCAACTTCCCTAGAGCCGCGCTGGGCTCGCTCAGGCGCGCCAGCCGGCGACGCCCCCCTCGAGGCAGAACACCTGCGTGAACTGGTGGCCGATGAAGTAGCTGGCCACGTCGAGGGAGCGCCCGCCGTCCACGCACAGGAAGACCAGCTTCCGCTCCTTGGGCAGCCCCATGTACTTGCCCGAGTCGTTGTAGTCGAGGATCTCCGCCTCCGGCACCACGTCCTCACCCCGCTCGTCGGGGGTGCGCACGTCGATGAACGAGAACTCCTCGTTGGCGGCGAGCCACTCGCGCACGGTCGCGGCCGGCACCTGGATCTTCCCGTCCAGCTCGTGGGCCGTGACGATCGTGTTCACGATGTCCTTCAGGTCGAGGATGTTGTGGTCCTTCGCGACCTGGGCCAGCGTGTCGCTCGGCTGGAAGCCGCACGCGCTGCAGCCGCCGATGTGGTAGCGCTGGAAGAGGGCCCGCTGGGCGGAGGGAGCGACCGCGAGGATCTGCTCCATGGTCATCTCGGGACGGATGTCGAGCTGGGTCATGGCACGGGGCGCGGCGAACCGCGGAGCGCCATTCTAGGCCAGCGCCCACCTCCTCGAAGCCCCTCTCCGGGGGCCTGTGGACGCCCCCGGGCCCCTCGCCTACCCTCTGCGCTCCGGAGGGCCCGCCGCGGCCCCCGGAAGAGGATCCAGAGCCCATGCCGGAAGCCCGCATCACGCCCCGTTCCGAGGACTACTCCCAGTGGTACCAGGACGTCATCTCCCAGGCCCAGCTCGCCGAGCCTGCCAACGTCGTGAAGGGCTGCATGGTCATCCGGCCGCACGGCTTCGCCATCTGGGAGGCGATCCAGGGCGACCTCGACAAGCGCTTCAAGGCCACCGGACACAAGAACGCCTCCTTCCCGCTGCTCATCCCCATGAGCTTCATCCAGAAGGAGGCGGAGCACGTGGAGGGCTTCGCGCCCGAGCTCGCGGTCGTGACGCACGCCGGGGGGAAGGAGCTGGAGGAGGCCTACGTCGTCCGTCCGACCTCGGAGACCATCATCGGCCACTTCTTCAGCAAGTGGATCGACAGCCATCGCGACCTGCCGCTGCTGATCAACCAGTGGTGCAACGTCATGCGCTGGGAGCTGCGGACGCGGATGTTCCTGCGCACGGGTGAGTTCCAGTGGCAGGAGGGGCACACGGCCCACGCGACGCACGAGGAGGCGCAGGAGGAGGTCCAGCGCATGCTGGACGTCTACCGCGACCACATGTGGGACGTCCTCGCCGTGCCGGTCATCCGCGGCGTCAAGAGCGCCAACGAGCGCTTCGCCGGTGCCCTCGAGACGCGCACCGTCGAGGGGATGATGCAGGACGGCAAGGCGCTGCAGTGCGGCACGAGCCACGACCTGGGCCAGAACTTCGGCAAGGCCTTCGACGTGATGTTCCAGAACGCGGCCGGCGAGCGTGAGTACGTCTGGCAGACCAGCTGGGGCGTCTCCACGCGCCTGATCGGCGCCCTGATCATGACGCACTCGGACGACGACGGCCTCGTGCTGCCGCCGCGCGTGGCCCCCATCCACGTGGTGATCGTGCCGATCTACCGCAAGGACGAGGAGCGCACGGCCGTCCTCGAGGCCGCGGACAAGATCGCCCAGGACCTGCGCGACGACGGCCTCTTCGTCGAGGTCGACAAGCGCGACGGGATGAAGCCGGGCGCCAAGTACTTCGAGTGGGAGCGCAAGGGCGTGCCGATGCGCCTCGAGATCGGCCCCCGCGACCTCGAGCAGCGCGCGGTCATGTGCAAGATGCGCATCGCCGAGGCGGACGAGCGCGGCAAGCCCAAGAAGGAGCTGCTCTCCTGGGACGACCTGGGGGTCGAGGTCGGCAAGCGCCTCGACGCCTTCCAGCAGCTCCTCCTCGATCGCGCCCTCGCCTTCCGCAAGGCGAACGAGGTGGAGGTCGACACCTGGGAGGAGTTCGAGGCTGCCTTCGCCGAGGGCGAGTCCAAGTTCGTCTGGGCCCACTGGGACGGCACCACCGAGACCGAGCTCGCGATCAAGGAGGCCACCAAGGCCACCCTGCGCTGCATCCCGCTGGAGGGCGAGGGCTACGAGATCGCGCCGGGGACCTGCATCAAGACCGGCAAGCCCAGCGCCCAGCGGGTGCTGTTCGCCAAGAACTACTGATGAGGGTGCGCGGCGCCGAGCCCCAGGCTCGACCGCGCTCGCCGGAACCCTCCTCCACATGCCCACCTCCCGCCGACCCCGGATCCTCGTGGTCGGCCTTGGCGGAGTGGGGTCGTTCACGCTGCGCGCCCTCGCACGCCGCGGCGTGCATGCGGTCGGGCTGGAGCAGTTCGATCGGGGCCACGACCGCGGCTCGAGCCACGGCGGCACGCGGGTGTTCCGCCACGCGTACTTCGAGCACCCCGGCTACGTCCCGCTGCTCCTCGACTCGACCGAGGAGCTGCTGCGCCTCGAGCGCGATCGTGACATGCCGCTGGTCGAGCGCTGCGGGACGCTGATCGTCGAGCGTGAGGGCGGCTCGATCCTGCCCCGGTGTCGCGAAGCGGCGCGTGAGCATGGTCTCGCCGTCGAGGAGCTGAGCGCGCGACAGCTCGCGAGCCGCTGTCCCGCGCTCCGTCCGTCGTCCGAGCACCTGGGCCTCCTCGAGCCGGCTGGCGGGTTCCTGCGCCCCGAGGCCGCGGTCCGCGCGGCGCTCGAGGATGCGACCCAGCAGGGTGCAGAGGTGCGCGAGCGCACGCGCGTGATCGGGATCGAGGAGACCACCGCTGGAGTTCGCGTCCGGACGAGTGACGGCGAGCTGGAGGGCGACGCCGTCATCGTGACCGCGGGTCCCTGGGCGGCGCGCCTCCTGCCCTCCCTGGGGACGCGCCTGCGCGTCACGCGCCAGGTGCAGGCCTGGGTGGAGGGCGGCGCCCACCATCGGCCGGAGGCGCTGCCCGCCTGGTTCCTCGTCCGGGACGAGGGGCCCGCGCTCTACGGCATTCCCTCCGATCCCCACGCGACCCATCCCGGCTGGACCAAGCTGGCCCTGCACGGGAGCGAGGTCGAGGCGGATCCCGAGGAGCCCCAGCCGCCCCCCACCGACGAGGAGCTGGCAGCGCTCACGGAAGCCGCCTCGGCGTGGATGCCCGGCCTCGGGCCCTGGGTCGCCGCGACGACCTGCTTCTACACCAGCACCCCCGACGAGCAGTTCCTCGTCGGACCCGTTCCCGGCAGGCCTCGGGTGTTCGCGGCGGCCGGGCTGTCAGGCCACGGCTTCAAGCTCACGCCGGCCCTGGGCAGCGCGCTGGCCGCACTGGCCCTGGGGGACGCGCCCGCGCACCCGCTCGACTTCCTGGCACCCGACAGGGCGCTGCCGCCCTTCGGCG
>WTJQ01000353.1 GCA_011524785.1 Planctomycetota bacterium
GTCCCGCTCTGAGGAATTGCGAGGACCTGGGACCAGTCCGGCATGGCGCCGGGTCGACGGACCGAAGGCCCCCGCTCCCTCCATGCGTCGCTCCCTCCGCATCGCCCTCGTGCTGAACCCCTTCACGCTGCGCCAGCGCAGTGGGGACCATGCGCGCTGTCTGGCGAGGGAGCTGATCGGGCGAGGGCACGCGGTGCGCGCCTTCGGCGTCTCGCCCGGGGCCGTGCCGCGCAGCGGGTCCAGCCTGATGCCTGGCATCCGCGGCTTCGTGCCCGACGTCCTGCTGGCCTACGACGGGCTGTCACCCGCCGGGTCCCACAGCGCGGCCGTGGCCCGCCGCGCGGGGGTGCCGCTGTTCGTCGCTGAACAGGGGTTCCCGACGCGGGGTCGCCCGGTGGAGCGCGGCCTGCGCTGGGTTGGCGAGCGCCTCTGGGGCCCGCGGGTCCGGCGTGCCCTCACCGGGGTCCTCGCCCTCGACGACCTGGCCCTCGAGCAGGCGCGCGCCTTCTCGGTTCCCACCGAGCAGATCCACTCCGTCGTGGGCGGCGTCGACCTCGCGCGTTACCCGACAGGCCTGCGCTCCCATCTGCTCGAGCGGCACGGGGTGCGGGGGCACGTGGTGCTGGCTGCCGGGGCGCTCCAGCCGGGTCGCGGGCTGCGGGCCCTGGTGCGCGCGTTCGCGGCGACCCTGGGGGCGCGCGAGGACTGGACCCTCGTGTTCGCGGGCGAGGGGCCGCTGGGGCGCGAGCTCGAGGCCCTCGCCAACATCAAGGGCGTCAGCGCCGGCGTGGTGCTGGTCGAGCGTCCGCGAGCAGAGGAGCTGCCCGCCCTGGTCGGTTCCGCGACCCTGATGGTCGACGCCGATCGCAGCGGTCGCGGCCCGCGGCGGACGACGCTCGGCGGCCTGGCCTCGGGGACCCCGCTGCTGTCGGTCCCGGGCGCACGCTTCGCGAGCCTCGCGCGCGGGGGCGCAGGCCTCGAGCTCGACGGGCACGGAGTCGATGCGCTGGCCGAGGGGCTGCGCACGGCTGCCGGCGATCCGGTGCGGCGCGCCCGCTGGGCCGACGAGGCCGTACGGCTCGGCGAGGAAGAGCTCGCCTGGGGTGCCGTCGCCGAGCGCGTGGAGGCTCTGCTGCTCGGGGAGCCCCAGGAGCAGGTCCTCGACGGGCCGAGTGCGCTGTCCGAGCCCCCCGCTCTGCGCAGTGCTTGATGGCGCGCAGTGCGCGGTGCCTGATGGCGCTACAAGGACGGTGCCTGCTGCCGCACTTCTGCGCGATGCTTGAAGGCGCGCCCGGCGCAGTGCACGAAGAGCAGCCAGCTCCGTCCACGACCGCGCGTGCTGCACGGTGGAGAACGGTGAGCGGGGCCGAGTGGGGGGGGCGCGACCGCCTGGGGCCTCAGCCCTCGGTGGTGCGCTTGAGCTCGTCCTTGAGGACGCCCATGTCCGCAACGTACTGGGCGACCGCCTGGGCGGTCTCCGCATCGAGCCCGTCGAAGGTGACGGTCACCTCGACCGAGTCCTCGAGCTGGGCCAGCTCGGTCACCTCGGCGGCGGCCTCGCTGAAGCCCTTCTGCAGCAGGGGCAGCTTGAACTTCACGGACAGGCCGGTGCCGACCGCGAGGAACTGGCCCATGTCGAAGGGGCTCATGCCGGTCTTGCCGCCGCCCCAGGTGAAGGTCAGGCCGCCAGCATCGAGGGCCGTCATCTTCGCGACGCCGGACCAGTGGCTGCCGAAGGCGTGGCCGTGGACCGGGTTCTCGGCCTTGGGCTTCTCGAAGTAGTGCTCGAGGCGGCTCGGGTCGCTCGGGCGGAAGAGGAGGGTGCTGGGGTCCTCCTCGAAGTCCTGCTCCGGGCCGCCAGGAGCGGGCGCGCCGTCGGTCAGCGCGGCCAGGGCCTCGGCGTCGGTGTTGGTGACCGTGATGACGCGATCAAGGCCGATCTTGCCGAGGATGTCGCGGCAGAAGGTGCTCGGGTGGCTGATGACGAGCTGGCCGCCGGCGTCCTGCAGCGAGCGCGCCGTCTTGAGGATCGCGCCCAGCGCCGTCGAGTTGATGAACTGCACGAGGCGCAGGTTCACGACGACCCGGCTCACGCCGGCCCCGGAGAGGGCGGCGACCTCGTCCTGGAAGGAGGGGCACGAGAAGGTGTCGAACTCCCCGCGGAGGTGGAGGACGGCGGCCTGGTCGTGGGGCTCGACGGTGATCTGCATGGGCGGGATCATAGCGCCCGCATGCTAGGGGGCCAGGGATGTGGGCTCGGGACTCCCGAGATCCACGGGATCCTGACGCGCCTCGCATGCTCCGAACCCCTGGGGCAGTGAGGCACCCATGCGGGAATGCTGCCCCAGGGAGCCTCGAGGTGCTCCGAAGAGCCTGGGTTGGGGGGACGTCCTTGGGCGCGGTACGCCTAGAATCCAAGAAAGAGCCATGCCGTTCTGGAAGCGCAAATCCGCCGAGCCCCCGGGCTCCACGTCCACGGGCGCCGTGCCCGGGTCCGAGGGGGCACCGGGCGAGCTCGCGGCCCCTTCGTCCCTCTTCCTCTCGGGGGACACCCGGACCGACCGGAACACGGTCCAGGTGCTGCTGGACGCGATCGCACGCGTCTCCGAGTCCCGCGACGCCGACTCCCTGCTCGACCACATCGTCGACACCGCGGTCTCGGCCCTCGGGGCCGAGCGAGGGTTCCTGCTCCTGCGCTCGGGGTCCGACGCGACTCCTCGGGTGCGCGTGGCGCGTGACCGGAAGGGGCGCCCCGTGCCGGAGGGCGAGCGCTGGTCGACCAGCGTCGTGGCACGCGTCACGGACACCGGCGTCCCGCTCCGCACGACCGTGTCGGGGCACGGGGACCTGGACCTCGGGCAGAGCGTCTTCGACCTGAAGCTGCGCGCCGTCATGTGCGTCCCCTTCGAGGTGCGCGGCGCCGGTGAGGAGGCCAGCCGCGGCGGGGCGCTCTACGTGGACTCACGAGCGGCCACGCGGGACTACACCGAGGCCGACCTCGCGCTCTTCCACGCGCTGGCTCAGCACGTCGGCATCGCGCTCGAGAACGTCGAGCGCAATGCGGAGGCGCTGTCGCGCGCCCGCCTCGAGCAGTCGATGCAGCTGGCCACCGAGATCCAGAAGGGCCTCCTGCCCACGCGCCTCGACGTCCCGGCCGGCTGGGAGGCCCACGGGTGGTTCGCGCCCGCGGAGCACGCCAGCGGGGACTTCTACGACGCCTCGCCCATGGCCGACGGGCGCGCGGCGGTGATGGTTGGCGACGTGACCGGGCACGGCGTGGGGCCGGCGCTCCTCGTGGCCTCGGTCCAGGCGAGCCTGCGCGCGTTCCTGGGCGTGCTCGGGGAGCCGGACGTCTGCGTGCAGCGAGCCGAGACCGACCTCGCACAGCGCATGGACGATGGCACCTTCGTCACGCTGATGCTGCTCGCGCTCTCACCGGACGGGGGCCTGGTCACGGTCGACGCGGGTCACGGGTGCGGGCTCGTCTGGCGTCGCGCCACCGGAGCCGTCGAGGCCCTCGGCCGGCGTGGCCCGGCCCTCGGCGTGATGCCGGGCTTCGCCCACGAGGCGCACGCGGAGCGCGCACTCGAGGAGGGGGACCTGGCGCTGCTGTTCACCGACGGGGTCAGTGAGACCGCGCGGCCTGCCGCTCCGGAGG
>WTJQ01000368.1 GCA_011524785.1 Planctomycetota bacterium
CCCCCCACACGCCCGGAGGCTCTCAGCCGGATCCCTTCCGAGGAGGCCAGGCCCCCGGCCCCCTCGGGGAGGCTCCCCTCCTCGAGCGCCTGGCGCGCTGGGACGAGCTCCCGCCGGAGGACCTCGAGCGCCTCGAGGCCGACCCGAGCACCGCCCGCGCCCTCGCGCGCCTGCGGGAGCTGGAGGCCGAGCTGGATGCGGTCGCTCCGCCGGAGCTGCCGTGCCCCGATCCCGAGGAGCTGTACTCGTTCGCCGGCGGGCCCGGTGCCCAGCCCGTCGCGCCGCTCCGACGCGCTCCTCTCGAGGCCCATGTCCGCGACTGCCGCCCGTGCGCGGAGCTGGTCAGCACCCTCCGCGCCACTCCGCCCCCGCCCCTCCTGGACGCGGAGCCCGAGGCCCCTCTGGCCGGACCGGGCTCCGAGCGGGCCGAGCTGGGCAGCCTCCTGCGCTGGGCCCCGGCGGCAGCGGCCGCCGCGGTCCTCCTGGCCGCCACGCAGCCCCTGGGCGGCGAGGCCGAGCTGGGCACGTGGCCCGAGCAGCCCACCATGCGGGGTGCCCGCACGGCCTCCCTGGCCTTCCCCCGGGGCCGCGTCCTCGCGGGGGCGCTCGGCACCTGGGCCACGCGCCCCGTCTTCGAGGTCGGTGACGTCGAGGCGGATGGCCTGATCGTCCGCGTCCGCCGCCACGCCGGCGGAGCCTTCGAGGAGGGCGAGCTCGTCGCGGAGGTCTCGGGGAGCGGAGCCCAGGTCGAGCTGGGCCAGCCCCTGGGTCCGGGCTCGTACACCTGGGAGGTCGAGGCGCTCCAGAGCGGCGCGCGCACCTGGCTCGGCTCGCGCGAGTTCCAGGTCGTCGAGGACGCCGAGGTCGCTCGCGGCCTGCTCCCCCGCCAGGGCGTCGCGGCCATCGAGTACCTCCACGAGCAGGGCTTCCTGACCGACGCACGCGCGGCGGCGCGCCTCCAGCCCGCGAGCCCCGAGCGCGACGCCTACCTGCGCTCCCAGCCCGCGCGATGAGGCGGCAGGCGCGAGACCGCGCGCGAGCGGCCCACCTGGCGGTCGCGCTCCTCCTCGTCATCCCCTCGGCCCTGGCCTCGAGCCTGGATCCGGGGGGAGCGACTCGATCCGGTCTGGCGCACTCCTCGGCGCTCGAGGAGCCGGACGAGGGAGCAGCGAGCTCCGGGAACGAGAGCGCCGTGCACGGAGCCGGCGAGGACGAGCGCACCCTCCTCACACGCTTCAACGCCGCCCTCCTCGCGTTCCGTCAGGGGGACGACGCGCAGCTTGCACCCCTCCAGCGCCTCGGCACCGAGCTCGAGCAGCGCTACGGCCGCACGGATGCCGGCGCGACGTCGCGTCACTTCCAGGCGATGTCCCGGGAGGAGCGCGTGCGCGGGAGCCAACGGCTCGCGCGCTTCGAGGAGCTCCGCGCGGAGCTGGCCCGCGCCGGCCGCGAGGGGGTCGAGGACTGGCCTGCGCTCCGCGCGCGCCTCCTCGAGGACCTCCGCGCGCTCGAGCTCGAGTGCGCGCGGGCGGCGGATCGCACGCCCGCGGGCCACGCCGCCGCCCAGCGAGCCCACCTGCTCCTCGAGTGGGCGGCGGTGCAGAGCGACCCGCAGGAGCGCGTCGCCCTCGAGGAGAAGACGCTCCAAGCGGCGCTGGACGCCCTCGAGGTCTTCGAGCAGGCGGGGCAGTGGACGCCGACCCTCCTGCCGCGCTGGCTCCTCGGGCGCCTGCACCGCGCTCGTGGGGACCGGCCAGCCGCGAGCCGGGCCTTCCGCGACTGCGTGGAGATCGCCGCGCGGGTGGGCCAGCCGGCCTGGCACGAGCGCGGACTGCTCGGGCTCGTGGCACTCGCACGTGACGCCGGGTCCCTGCGCGAGGTGGAGCGCCTGCTGAGCGAGCTCCAGCAGCTGCGCCCCTGGCTCGAGTCGTGGCCCCTGCGCCGCGAGCTCGCACTGCTGGACCTCTCGCGGGACCAGCCGCGGCTGGCCCTGGATCAGCTCGGGCCCCTCCCGGAGCAGCCCCGCTCACGCGCCGAGGCCCTGCGGATCCGCGCGGCGGCCCTGACGCGCGCGGGGCGACTCGACGAGGCCGAGGGCTCGATCGACGCGCTCGCCGAGCTCGTCGGGGATCGCGCCCCGGCGACGGCCCTGGCAGCGGCCCACCTCGATGCCAGACGAGGCTCCTGGGTGGACGCCCTCGCGAGGCTCGAACAGGTCGAGGGAGCCGGAACCGCGACGGCCGCCCAGGCCGCGGCCCTGGAGGGATCGTGCGCGCTGCACCTCGGCGATGCCGCTCGGGCGGAGGAGGCCCTCACCCGCGCGCGGGACCTGGCGGACGCGTGGCAGCGCACGCACTTCGAGGCCAGCGGCAGCGTGGTGGGCGAGTGGCTGGGCGTGCAGGCCCTGGTCTGGGGCGCCCGCGCTCGGCTCGATCTGGACCGTCCCCTCGAAGCCCTCGAACTGCTGGAGGGCCAGGGAGCAGCGAGCCTGCGCCGCGATGGGCGCTCGCTGGACCTCGGCGCCTGGGCACGCCACTTCGAGCTGGGCCTGGTCTCGATCACGCTCGGTGCGGACGACGGGCTGGTGCTCCACCTCTCCCCCCAGGGCGAGGTGGCCTCGAGCGTCGTCCCTCACGGACGCGTGGACGTGACGCGCGCGATCGAGCGCCTGCTCCAAGCGTCGTGGGACGGGGACGAGGACCGCGTCGCGCGGCTGGGCGAGGAGCTGGGCGCCGTGCTGTTCCCTGCCCCGATCCGCTCGTGCCTGCAGCGGGCGGGAGAGGACGAGCGCCTGCTGGTGGTCCTGCACGGGGCCCTCGAGGCGCTCCCGGTCCACCTGCTGCGGCTCGACTCCCGCTGGCTCGACGACCGGTGCACGCCGGTCGTGCTCCCCGCGCTCCCCGCCCCCGTGCCCGGCCTGCGGCCGCCGCTGGTCGGCACGGCCTGGAGCCTGCTGGGCAGTCCGCTCCTCGGCGGAACCGAGCACCCTCCCCTCCCGGAGGCGCTCGCAGAGGTCGAGGCCGTGCGGCGCGTCCTCGACGGCCCGCACCACGTTGCGACCGGCGCCTCGTTCACGCGGCGCAGCGTGCTGCGCGCACTCGACCGCCGGAGCCCGCTGCACCTGGCGACCCACCTGGCGGCGGACGCCTCCTGCGACCGCGGCGTGCTGAGCGGGACCGGGATCGTGACGTCGGATGGCGTCCTCTGCGCGGAGGAGGTGCTGGCGTGCGCGCCCGCCCTTCCCCTGGCCGTGCTGAACGCCTGCGGCACGGCGCAGGGAGTGGTGGTGGATGGCGAGGGGCTGATGGGCCTCGCCCGCGCCTTCCTGCAGGGCGGGACCCGCAACGTGCTGGCCACGCTCTGGCCCGTGGAGGACCGCGCTGCACGGCTCGGGAGCGAGCGGTTCCACGCGCTGCTGGCCGCGGGGCGCCGCCCCTCCGAGGCCGCGGCCGGAGCGCGCCGCCACCTGCGCGCCCAGGGGTTCGCGAGCGGCGACTGGGCCGCCCTGAGGCTCCTGGGAAGGGACTGAGTCGGGGCGGGCGAGGCGGACCGGGAGCGGGCCCCACGAGCGGGACCGTCTCGATTCGATTCAAGCCCCGGCGGGGGCGAGGCCGATACCCGGGGTCCGCGCAGCGGTCCCCGCCATGC
>WTJQ01000279.1 GCA_011524785.1 Planctomycetota bacterium
GCCCGGGACGGCGTCGCCCTCCTCACGCTGACGAACCCGCCGGCCAACGGCTACAGCCACGAGATGATGCGCGACCTCGACGAGGCCGTGCTCAAGGCGCGCTTCGATGACGCCGTGCAGGTCATCGTCCTCGCGGGGGAGGGAGAGAAGTTCTTCTGCGCGGGCGCCGACATCTCGATGCTCGACGCGGTCACGCCGGCCTTCAAGTACCAGTTCTGCCTGCACGCCAACGAGACCATGCTGCGGCTGGAGCACACGCCGAAGCTGGTGATCGCGGCGCTCGGCGGGCACTGCGTGGGGGGCGGGCTCGAGGTCGCACGCCGTGGGAGCGGCAAGTGCGGCCTGCCGGAGGTCCACCTGGGCGTGCTCCCCGGGACGGGCGGAACGCAGCGCCTGGGCCGCATCGTCGGGGCCAGTCGCGCGATCGACCTGATGGCCAGCGGGCGCACCTTCGACTTCGACGAGGCGGAGCGCCTGGGCCTCGTGGATCAGCAGCTCGATGCGGACAGCGAGGCGGCGTTCCTCGACGCCGTCCTCGAGCGGGCCAGGGAGTACACGACCCCCGGCCGCGCCTCGATGGCGGTCGGCCTGATCAAGCGCGCCGTGAAGAGCGGGCTCGACCTGCCGCTCGAGTCCGGCCTCGCGCTCGAGCGCGAGCTCCAGCAGCGCCTGTTCACCAGCGGGGACGCGCGCGAGGGCATCGCGGCCTTCACCGAGAAGCGCAAGCCCACCTTCGAGGGGTCCTGAGCCTTGCGGGCGGTCCACATCACGGCCCACGGCGGGCCCGAGGTCCTCGAGGTCGTCGACCTGCCGGACCCGGTGCCGGGTCCGGGCGAGGTGCTCGTCCGCGTCCTCGGGGTCTCGGTCAATCACCTCGATCTCTGGGTGCGTCGTGGGATGCCGGGCTTCCCGGTGCCCTTCCCGCGGATCCCCGGGTGCGACGGGACCGGCGAGGTCGCCGGCCTGGGGGAGGGAGTGCAGGGGCTCGCGGTCGGCACCCGCGTCCTCCTGGAGCCCGGCTTCACCGGCACGCGTGAGGAGGACCCCGATCGGGACCACCTGGCGCCGGACTACCAGATCCGTGGCGAGCACTGCGACGGCTTCGACGCCGAGCTGGTCGTGCTGCCAGCGCGCTTCTGCCTGCCGCTGCCCGAGGGCCTCGACCCCGTCACGACCGCCGCGGCGCCGCTGACCTTCCTGACGGCCTGGGGGATGCTCCACGGCCGCGCGCGCATCGAGCCCGGCGAGACGGTGCTCGTGCTCGGAGCGGGCTCGGGCGTGGGCTCGGCTGCGATCCAGCTCGCGCGGGAGGCGGGCTGTCGGGTGATCACGACCGCGCGCTCGGAGGAGGGGCGAGCCCTCGGACTGGACCTGGGCGCGGAGGCCGCCCTGGACCACGCGGATGCGGGCTGGCCCAAGGAGGTCAAGCGACTCACGGACGGCCGGGGCGTGGACGTCGTCGCGGAGCACGTGGGGCCGGCGACCTGGCAGGGGTCCCTGCGAGCCCTCGCCCACTGTGGCCGCCTGGTGACCTGCGGTGGGACGACGGGGCCGGAGGTGTCCCTCCTGCTGCCGCACCTCTTCATCAAGCAGCAGTCGATCCTCGGCTCGACCATGGGCCCGCGGAGCGCCCTGCCGATCCTGCTGGAGCGACTGGTCGCCGGCACCTATCGTGCGCCCGTCGACCGCGTGCTCCCCCTCGCCGACGTGCGCGAGGCGCACCGCCTCCTCGAGGGGCGCCAGGTGCGCGGCAAGGTCGTCCTCACCCCCTGACCCCATGCAAGCAGAAGCCATCCAGCGGGCCGCCGTGTTCGGCGCCGGGACCATGGGCCACGGCATCGCCCAGGTCCTCGCCCAGTGCGGCATCACCACGCACCTGTTCGACGTCGACCAGGCCGCGGCCGACCGCGGTCTCGCGGCCATCACCGCCAACCTCGACAAGGGCGTCGCGCGGGGCAAGGTCAGCGAGGAGGACCGCGAGGCGGCCCTCGGCCGGCTGGTCGCGACCTGCGATCAGGACCAGGCGCTCGAGGGCGCGGAGCTCGCGGTCGAGGCCATCCCCGAGCGCATGGAGCTCAAGCGGAGCCTCTTCGAGCGGCTCGGCCAGCTCCCCGCGAGCGCGCTGCTCGCCACGAACACCTCGAGCCTCTCCGTGACCGAGATCGCCGCGGCGGCCGCTCACCCCGAGCGCGTGGTGGGCATGCACTTCTTCAACCCCGTCCACATCATGAAGCTGGTCGAGGTCGTGCGCGGGGAGGCGTCCTCCGAGGAGGCCGTCCAGTGCGCCCTCGACCTCGCGCGGCGGATGGGCAAGACGCCGATCGACGTGCGCGACGCGCCGGGCTTCGCGTCGAGCCGTCTGGGGATCGCCATCGGCCTGGAGGCCATGCGGATGGTGGAGGAGGGCGTTGCCAGCGCCGAGGACATCGACACGGCCATGACCCTGGGCTATGGGTTCCCCATGGGACCCCTGCGCCTCACCGACCTCGTTGGGCTCGACGTGCGTCTGGCCATCGCCGAGTACCTCGAGTCGACCCTCGGGCCTCGCTTCGCGCCCCCCCGGATCCTCCGGGACAAGGTCGCGGCCGGCGAGCTCGGCAAGAAGTCCGGCCGCGGCTTCCACGACTGGAGCGCCTCATGAGCGACGACTGGGGCAACCTCGAGGGGGGCGGCCGCAAGGGCGGGCGCAACTGGCTCGGCTGGGGCTGCGGCCTCGGCTGTCTCGGCCTCCTGCTGCTGGGGGCCGTGGGCATCTACGGCCTCAAGGGCTTCGCCGAGGACTTCCTCAACCCCGCGAGCGCGCGGGGGCGCCTTGGTGAGCTGGTCGCTGTCGAGCCGCCGCCGGGCGAGGTCGAGGCGGGCGGCTGGACGCTGCAGGGCGGGAACAAGATCCCGTTCATCGACTTCCACGCCTTCCTCTTCATGGCCGAGCCCGGCTCGGAGGCGGCTGGCCTCAAGGCCGTGCTCCTCGTCGTGGACGGTGAGATCCCCGACGGCTCGTTCGAGGGCCCGGACCCGGGAGAGACCTTCGAGCTCGAGTTCCGCGGAGAGGTCCTGGAGGCCTGGCGGACCAGCGAGGTCGCGCCCGACTCCGCGTCCAAGGCCCTGGGCGTGGCCCTGCCCACCTCCATTCCCGAGCGGCAGATGATCCTGGTCGTCGATCGTCAGGCGGGCACGGAGGGTGGAGAGCCCACCGAGGAGCAGGTGATGTCCCTGCTCGGCTGGTTCGACATCTGGCCCGAGCCCGCGGCGGCTGCTCCGCTCGAGGGGGAGGGGGCCGCCGGCGAGGCCAGCCCCTCGGAGGATCCTGAGCCTGATGAAGTCGTGAGCCCCAGCGGGGACGGCGAGTGAGCGAGTCCGCGGCGCCGGCCACTGCACGGGAGAGCACGATGGGCGTGCTCGGCCTGCTCGTGGGCCTGCTCGTCCTCGCGACGACGTTCATGACCCAGTGGCCCGCCCCGGTGCAGGCCCTGGATGCCGAGCAGGTCCTCGCCACGGGCTTCGGCGACGCAGGGCTTCCGGCCAAGTGGGAGGTCCGCTCGGCCGAGCGGCTGCCGGACCGCCGGGTCCTCATCGAGCTCGTGCGCGAAGGGGCTGCGAGCGCGCCCCACCAGCCCTCCGCGGAGGAGGCGGCTGCCCTG
>WTJQ01000518.1 GCA_011524785.1 Planctomycetota bacterium
GACGGCGGCTTCAACGTGATCGGACCGAACGGCTTCGAGCCGACGCCTGTGAAGGACCGGCCGCGGCGCTGACCCCCGACCGGTGAGCCTCACCGCTTCCGCGCGGGGCTCCAGGGTTCCGTTCCGACCGTCGCGAGGTCCGCGATCAGGGGGAGGTGGTCGGAGCCGATGCGGGGGCCGACGCGCAGGCTCGTGCAGGTGACGTTGCGCGCGTGGAGGACGTGGTCGATCGGGATCCGGAAGGGGTCCGGGAGGCTGGCGGGCCAGGTGGTGGCGAGGCCGGCACCGGCCGTGGCGCGGGCGTCCTGGAGGTGCCAGGTGAGGTGCGGCTCGAGGCACCAGGGGGTGGCGTTGAGGTCGCCGGCGAGGATCGCGCGGGGGCTGGCCTGGGCCGCGAGCGTCGTCAGCCAGGCGAGCTGCTCGTTGCGCGCGGCGGTGAGGCGGCGGCCGATCGGAGGCACCGGGTGGCAGGCGATGAGGGTCACGGGCCGGCCGGAGCCCAGGTCGAAGGTGGCGCGGATGGCGGGTAGATCTGCGGTGCCGTGCTGGGCCTCGGCGTGGTGCAGCACCTCGGCGGTCCCCGGCTCGAGCCGCGACCAGAGGGCGATGCCGAAGTTGTCGCCGCGGGGCTCGGCCGCGCGCAGGGGGTGCGTCGCGGCGAGCGGCGCGAGGCCCTCGAGCCACGCGTCGCTCACCTCGAGGAGGGCGATCACGTCGGGGTCCTCCTCCTCCACCAGCGCCAGCACCCGATCCCAGCCGCGATTCGCCGTGTTCACGTTGGCGAGGAGCAGGCGAATGGGCTCCTCGTCCGCGCGGTGCGCGTGCTCCGCGTCCGGCTCGAGGCGCGGCGTGAGCGCGGTCCGGATGCGCTGGCCGTTGTAGGCCAGCAGCACCAGCGTCACGACCAGCAGCTCCCACTCGCGCAGCAGCAGCAGCGCCAGCGCGAGCACGCCGCAGGCGATCGTCAGCTGGAGCACGAACGGCGTGACGAGGGCGAGCAGCCAGTGCGCGCTCGAGCCGACGCCCGCGCTCGCCTGCAGGAGGGTCACGAGCACCAAGCCGAGCAGCCCGAGCACGCAGCCCGCCAGCGCGAGGCGTCCTCGCGCGCTCGTCCGGGCCACGGCGTCGTCCATGGAGTCCGATCCTCCCAGGCGAGGTGGCCTCAGTCCACCTGGCAGGTCGGACACCACCAGTTGGTGCGGGCCTGCTCGCCGAGGACCCGGCGCTCGATGGGCGTGCGGCAGCGGAAGCAGGGCTGACGGGTCCGGTCGTAGACCCACAGGGGTGTCGAGCCTGGCGGTCCCGGTCGCGTGCGGCGCACCGCTCCCTCGAGGTTCCTCCGCATCAGCCGCGCCGCCCGCGTGAGGAGCGGCACGTAGGCCTCGGCATCGCGCTCGCGCGCGGGGCGGAAGGGGTCGAGGCGCGCGAGGAACTGGAGCTCGGCGCGCCAGATGTTGCCGATGCCGCAGACGACGGTCTGGTCGAGCAGGAGCTCGGTGAGGGGCCGGTCGCCCGCGGCCGCGCGCAGTCTCTGCGCCGCGGCCTCAGGATCGAAGCCCTCCCCCAGCACGTCCGGGCCGAGGCGCGCGAGGATCGGGTGGAGCGGCAGCTCACGCGTCGGCAGCAGCTCCACCACGGGAGCGCTGAAGCACACCGCCTCGTGGCGCCCGGTCCCGAGCACGCAGCGCGCCCACGAGCGCGGCTTCCGCCAGCGCGCGCCGCGCGGATAGAGGTGCCAGGAGCCCGTCATGCGCATGTGCGTCGCCAGGGTCCAGCCGTCGTCGAAGTGGACGAGCAGGTGCTTGCCCCGCGGCTCGACGCGCCGGGTGACGCAGCCCGCCCGGTCCCGCCGGACGAGGTGGGCGTCCCGCGCCTCCCAGACCTCGACCTCGCGCCCCTCCAGGGCGCGCGCCAGGCTCCGCGCGGTGCGGTGGATCGTGTCGCCCTCGGGCATGCGAGATGGAGGAGCGGGGAGGGGCGGAGTGGGTCTGGAGTGGAGCCGTGGAGTCGGCCTGGACGGTGCGCGGCCGCGCGGGCCAGGGCTGCGGGGCCGGGCTCAGCGCGGCTGCGCTCGGCGGAGCAGGCCGTCGTGGGAGGTGAGGAAGCCCTCGGCCTCGAGGTGAGGACCGAGCGGGGAGGCGCCGGGGGCCTCGCCGTCGACCTTCTGCACCAGGAGCGCGCGGCGACCGCCCTCGTCGACGAGACGCGCGAGCGTGCGCGCGATCGCGGCGAGGTCCTGGCTGCGAACCGGCTCGTGCTCGGCCGGGAAGGTCAGCACGCTGCGCTCGCTGCGGCCGATCCAGGCGATCAGGCGACCGCCGCGCAGCAGGATCTGAGCGCCGGCCGCTCGCTGCGGCCGCGCCCCGCGCTCGCGGGACGGCCAGGGCACGAGGGAGCCAAAGGGCTGGGCGGGATCGGTAGCGGCGAGGAGCAGCTCGGCCTCGTCCCCCTCAGGGGCCTCGCGCAGGCGCTCCTCCGCGCCGGGCAGCGCGAACTGCGCGGCCCCGAGCCCCTCGACGAACCACCCGCGGCGCACGCGGCCGCCCTCCTCCAGCGCCCGCAGCACCGGATAGACGGCACCGAAGCCGCCACTCACGCCCTCGGCGCCCGCGGCCTCGCGCACGAGTACCCCGTACCGATCGAGCAGCTGACGGGCGAGGGCCGTCCGGCGGTCCGTCTGGAGGGATCGCGCCTCCTCGACGGCGCTGGGCACGAGCGACCAGCGCCCCTCGGTGCCCGGAGGACCGATCCGCCGCGAGCGGAAGGAGGGCGTCCCCGCCAGGCCGGTCGAGCCGCGACGGCTCGAGCGCCGGGAGCGCTTGCTCGTCTCGGCGTAGCGGAGGGAGCGGAGCGGCGCGAGGGTGTCGTTGGTCACCTCGCCGGCGAACACGAGCTGCCAGAGGGCGTTCGCGAGCTCGGGCGGATAGGTCTGGGTCGCGGCGGCGAGGTCGGCGAAGAACAGCGCGCCGCGCTCGGCCAGCAGCGCGCGGATGGCCTCGGCGTGCGGACCCTCGGCCGTCCGCGGGGCCGGTGCCAGGAGCCGGTGGTGATCGGTCAGGTACAGGGCGACGCGGCCGTCGCTCGTCCCGAGGGACTCGACGCCCTGCCAGACCACCTCGCCGGCCGCGCACAGCTCGTCGAGCATCGAGGGGCGGTAGCCCACGACGCGCGCAGGCAGCACCTCGGCCTCCAGGTCCGACGCCGGGATCGGGCAGCCCTGCAGCTGCTCGATCGTCTCGAGCAGGCCATCGAGACCGTGGCGCTGCGGCCCCTCGGGGCGCAGCCCCTGCCAGGCCGGGAGGAAGCGGCCGAACGCCGCCGGCTCGACCGGCTCGACCTCGGCGCGCAGGCGTGCGAGGCCCGAGCGCTTGAGCGCTCGCAGGGCGTCGACGTCGCACCACTCCTCGTCCGTCCCGCCGGGGAGGAACGCGCCGCGCACCACGCGGCCGCGCTGCTCCAGGGCGCGCAGGACCTGAAGGACCGGGTCCACGCCGAGCCCCAGGCTCTCGGCCGGCACCGTGGCCGGGAAGGGCCCGTGGGTCCGGGCGAAGCGCGCCACCAGGTCCTCCAAGGGGGCCGCGACGCCCTCGAGGAAGGCCACCGGCAGGCCGAGGACGCGGGGCGCCTGCG
>WTJQ01000494.1 GCA_011524785.1 Planctomycetota bacterium
GCTGGATCCGGAGCGCGACCGTCGGCGTGCGCAGGGGGCGCATCGTCGGGCTCGCGAGCGGCCGGGCCGCGGGCGCCCGCCTCGAGCGCGACCTGGGAGGACCAGCGCTGGATCTCGGTCCCGGGCTGCTCGCACCGGGCTGGGTGAACGCCCACGCTCACCTCGAGCTCGGCGCACTCGCCGGTCGCGTCCGGGCCCGGAGCTTCGGGTCATGGATCCCCGAGCTGATGGCGGAGCGCGCGGCCTGCTCTCGGCAGGAGCTGCGCGAGGGGCTTCGGCACGATGCCGACAGGCTCCTCGCTGCGGGGGCCACCACGGTGGGGGACAACGACTCTCTTGGACTCTCCGCCGCGGTCCTGCGGCGTCATCCGCTGCATGCGCGCGTGTTCCGCGAAGCTCTCGACGCCGGCGACCCCGCGCGGACGGCGCAGGCCCTGCGGCGGGCCCAGCCGGGAGCCGACGGGCCGAGGCTGCGGTTCGGCCTCGCGCCGCACGCCCCGTTCACGGTGTCGATGGGCCTCATGCAGCGCCTCGCTCGGCTGGCTCGACGGCGAAGGCTCCCCGTGTCCGTCCACTACGCCGAGAGCCGGGACGAGCGGCAGTGGCTCCTCCGCGGAGCTGGCCCTCTGGCCCGCATCCTCGGGGAGAGTCCGCGGCGCGAGGGCCTCGAGCTCCTCGACGAGGCCGGCCTGCTCGGGCCCGGCACGCTGCTGGTTCATGCGAACCTCCCGGGCCCAGGCGACCCGGACCGCATCCGGCGCTCCGGCGCGACGGTGGTCCACTGTCCCGGCTCGCACCGCTGGTTCCGCCGACGGCCGTTCGATCTCGAGGGCTGGCTCGAGCGCGGCGTCCCCGTTGCGCTGGGCACCGACTCCTCCGCCAGCAACGCCGGGCTCGACATGCGTCGCGAGCTCGCCCTCGCCTCCGCGGCCGCCCCGGGCGTCGACCCCGCCACGCTCCTCGACTGTGGAACGCGGGTGGGGGCCGAGGCCCTCGGACTCGGCCGGTCGACAGGCCGCCTCGAGGAGGGCAGGAGGCTCGATGCCTATGTGACGGTCGAATCCGCGCGCTCTCGCCGCGCTGCGTGCGAGCTCGTCGTCCAGGGCCAGCCCGCCCTCGCCGGCGTGTTCGTGGATGGAGGCCTGGAGTGGGACGACGGGCCGCAGGGCCTGGCTGGTATCCTCCGCCCATGACGACCGGTCTCCACCCCGAGCTCTCCCCCGAGCAGGAGCACGCGCTCGGCGTCCTCAAGGACGCCCGACGCATCGTGCTGACCGGCCATGAGCGCCCCGACGGGGACTGCATCGGTGCCCAGGCCGCGCTCACGCGCGTCCTGGAGTCCCTCGGGAAGGACGTCACCATCCTCAACCCCGATCCCCCCGAGGCTCGCTTCGCGCAGCTCTGCCGCTCGATCGAGTACGGGGCCGACGAGGGGGGACCGGTCCCCAGCCACGACCTGCTGGTGCTCCTCGACGGCTCGGAGCTGTCACGCACCGGCAGCCTCGCGGACCGGTTCGAGGCGGCGCCGTCCCGGAAGCTCGTCATCGACCACCACATCCTGCCGCCGGACCGCTGGTGGGACGCCTGCTTCCACGACGTCACCGCGAGCGCGACCGGGGTCCTCGTGGCGCGGATCGCCGATGCCCTCGGGGTGGAGCTGGACGAGGTCGCGGCGCAGGGGGTGTTCACCTCCATCGTCACCGACACCGGCTGGTTCAAGTACAGCAACACGGACGCGGAGACCCTCTCGGTCGCCGGGCACCTCGTGGCGCGCGGCGTCGACATCGCCGGCGAGTACATGGACCTCAACCAGCGCCGCCCGGCCGCACACCCGAGCGAGCTGGGGCGTCTGCTCGCGGGTACCCAGTACTTCGCCGGGGGCGCAGGCGCCCTCCTGACCCTGCCGCTCTCGGCGGACGGCCGCGTGCCGGAGATGGACACCGACGACGCGCTCGACGTGGTGCGGTCGGTCGACGGCGTCGAGGTCGTGCTGTTCGTGCGGCAGATCAAGCCCGGGCTCTGCAAGCTGAGCGCGCGGAGCAAGACCACCTTCGACGTGGCCACGCTGGCGCGGACCTTCGGCGGAGGCGGCCACCGCAAAGCGTCGGGTGCGACGCTCGAGGGCGAGCTGCCCGAGGTCGCACGGCGCGTCGTGCAGCTCGCGGAGAAGCAGCTGGGGGCGTAACGTGCGGCTGGCGCTGATCAGCGATCTGCACAGCAACCTCGAGGCGCTCACCGCCGTCCTCGCCCACGTCGAGGCCCAGGGCGTCGACCTGCTCGGTTGCCTCGGCGACGTCGTGGGCTACGGTCCCGACCCCGAGGCCTGCATCGACCTGGTGCGTGAGCGGGCGGACTTCTGCCTCCTGGGCAACCACGACGAGGCTCTGTTCCACGGGGCGCCCGACTTCAATCCCCATGCGCGCGTGGCGCTGGAGTGGACGCGAGCTCGCCTCGCACCTCGCTGGTACCACGGCTCCGCGCGGCGCCAGCGCTGGGCCTGGCTCGAGGGGCTGCGGCCCTCGCACGTGCTCGGGGACCTCGCGTTCCACCACGCCTCTCCTCGGGATCCGGTGCGTGAGTACGTCCTGAGCACCGACGGCATGATGAACCGGGGCAAGCTGGCGGACCTGTTCGGCTGCATGAGCGGGCCGACGTTCATCGGGCACACGCACCACCCCGGCGTCTTCGACGAAGACCATCGGTGGACGGGCCTCGACGGGGGCGAGTCCTGCGAGTTGCCCCTGGACCGCTCGCGCCGCTCCCTGTGGAACGTGGGCTCCGTGGGGCAGCCCAGGGACGGCGACAACCGGGCTTGCTACGCGGTCGTCGACGAGGACCGGGTCACCTGGTGGAGGGTCCCGTACGACCACCACGAGACGGCGCGCAAGATCCTCGCGACGGGCGTGCTCGGCGAGGTCCTCGCCCGGCGACTGGCCCTGGGGCGCTGAGACCCCGACCTCGCGTCGCCGCCCCTGGGGGCGACCGCTCTAGGACAGCCCGAGCGTGGCTCGCATCACGTGCCCCAGGATCTGGGGGTTCTTGCGGAGGCGCCGGGTGGAGTAGGCGCGCCACTGGGGTCCGTACGGGACGTACGCCCGCACCGTCGCGCCGGCGTCGCGCCACTTCGCCCACAGGTGGCGCTGGACGCCCATGAGCACCTGGAACTCGTAGCGGTCGGGCGGCAGGCCGCGGCGCACGCACTCCGCCAGGAGTCCATCTCCCAGGGCCTCGTCGTGGGTCGCGAAGGAGACCGAGTGCCCCGCGTCGAGGAGCTGCGCCGCCTGGGTCCGGAACGCCTCACGGATGGGGTCCGGCTGCGTGTGCGCGATGCCCTCGGGCTCCAGGTAGATCCCCTTCACCAGCCGCACCTGGCTCGCGGAGGGCAGCGCCTCGATGTCCGCCGGGGTGCGGAAGAGGCGCGACTGCAGCACGATCCCCACCTGTTCGAAGTCCTCTCGCAGCGCGGAGAAGATGCGCAGGGTCGCGTCGGTGGTCGTGTGGTCCTCCATCTCGACGCGGACGAACTGATCCAGCTCCTGGCAGCGCCGGCAGAGCTCGCGGTAGAGGTCGAGAGCGAGCTCCTCGCCGAGGCGCAGTCCCACGTGCGTCGGCTTGACCGAGACGTAG
>WTJQ01000314.1 GCA_011524785.1 Planctomycetota bacterium
CCACGACCGGCGGCGCGTCGTCGGGCATGAAGCCGTTGAACGTGTCTCCCGTCACGAACGTCGAACCGCCGGACCGCACGGCCCGGATGACGTCGTTGGTGGGCGAGGAGAAGTCGACGCTCCCGTTGGTCCCGGTGGAGATGGTGTTCCCGACCAGGTTGGTCAGGACCACGTTCTGGCCCGTGATCGGGGAGGTCTCGGTCGGCAGCCGCAGGAGGACGTTCGACTGGTTGACGTCGACGCTCGGCGGCAGGCCCACGCCGTTCACGGAGAGCGGCGGGTCGGTGGAGAAGGACTCGATCTCGCTGACCGTCGTGTCGATCAGCACGCGGGACGAGTAGAAGCTGCCGCCCGAGACGTTGCCGAAGTTGGGGTCCCCGAAGATGCGGGCCTCGAACGGCACGGTGGAGGGCACGCCGGTCAGGACGCGCACGCTCTGCGGCGTCACGGTCGCGGGATCCAGCAGGTCGTCGAACTGGATCATCAGCGTCGCGTTGCGCGGCACGAACGAGTAGATGCCCGAGGCGCCCGGAGGCAGGTCGGTGATGTACGAGGCCGAGTTCGCGGCCTGCAGCAGGAGCGCGTAGAACTGGTCGCGACCGCCCCCCGAGGACGTGTCCGTGACGTCGCGCTGGATCACGAGGACCTGCTGCGAGGTGACGGGGTTCGTCTCGAGGATGTAGGTGCCGTCGGTGGTGAGGTCCCCACCGATCAGGACGTCGCGGTTCATCGGCACGCGCGTGCCCTCCGCGTCCAGGCCGAAGGTCTGGACCAGCCGCCCCCAGGCGAGCTGGGAGATGCGCATCGACGGCTTGTTGATGGCATCGGTCCCCGCGTCGGCGAAGTACCGCAGGCCGGAGCCGCTGGGGTCGGTGTTCCAGGTGCCGACGGCAGAGCCACCTCCCTGGGTCGGCTCGGTGGAACAGGCGGCCAGTCCGAGGACCAGCAGGGCGGCGCTCAGGGCACGGGCGGAGGGTACGGATCGATTCATCGCAGGGCGACCGGCCACGCAGGGCGCGGTCGGCGAAGGGGGGGAAGAGCGCACGAAGCGCCAAGCCATTGTGTCGATGCGGAGCGCGGGGTCAAGGCGAACGCCCCCAGGAACACCCCTTCCGGGGCCCTCCAGGGCGCAGCGCTGCCCGAATCCCAAGGTCCGACGAGGCAGGAGGCCTGCCCCGTGGAGAGGACTCCTGCGACCTTCCGACCTGCCCGCCGCCACCTCCCCCAGTGGGTTGGTGCTCTCGGGGACGAGGTCACGAAGCGTCATGGAGGCGGGAAGGGCAACTTCCGTACCGAGGTCCTGGCCGTGCCCGGTGGAGCCCGAGTCGGCCCGCAGGCCCGTCCATGGGCCCTCCAGCGAAGGGTCGTGGGCCCCCCGCGGCAGGCTCAGGCGCCTCGGCGCCCGGCCGTGTGAGCGATGCCGCTCACATGGCCTGATTCGAGATGCGCCTCAGGCAGCAAGGACCCCGAGCAGGCCCGGGGTCAGGTCGACGCAGGCACGAACTCGTGCCGTCCGGCGGCCCCCTCGTCCTCGAAGAACACGAGATGATCCGGGCGAACCTTCCGGAGGGCCCCCGCCTCCGGGGCGTGGTAGCTCCGGCTGGTGGAGCAGCCCACGAAGCGGAAGACCAGCTCCCGGGAGCAGTAGGCGCAGTGGGCCCTCACCGGCTGGCGCGAGGCCACCACGAAGCGCGGGGCCACGTGCCGCGGCTCAGTGCGAGAGATGCAGTTGGGGTTCGGGCAGGGGTTCTCCCCCACCGCGACCGGGTACGACTCCGGCTGGACCGGAGGGCTGTCGAGCCCGGGCGCCTGCTCCATCAGGGTCGCGAGCAGGGCCATGCGGATGGGCACGCCGCGCGCGGCCTGCTTGAAGTAGATGCTGCGCGGATCCTCGTCGACGTCACTGGCGATCTCGTCCCGGCGCGGGAGGGGGTGCATCACGACCGCGTCCCGCAGGGACTCGGCGGCCATGTCCCGACGCTCGAGGCGCATGTAGCGCTCCGAGGCCTCCTCCCCGGACGAGAAGCGCTCGGTCTGGGGACGCGTCATGTAGAGCGCGTCCACCCGCTGCAGCTCCCAGCCGCGTGCGTCCGTGAAGAGCGAGAGCTGGTGGGGCTTCTGAGGCGTGAGGTACATCGCGTCGGTCTCCCCCGCCAGGTCGCCGAGCCGGCGCGTGTCCGCTCGCAGGGGCTCGACGCCGAACTCCTCGCGCAGGCGACGCAGGACGTACTCCGGCATCTCGAAGCCCGGCTGGGGCACGCAGACGATGTTGGCCCCGAAGCGCGCGAGGGCGTACGCGAACGAGTGCACCGTCCGGCTGTACTTCAGATCGCCGGCGAGGACCACCTCGAGCCCCTCGATCCGGCCGCGCTCCACGTGCAGGTTGTAGAGGTCGCAGAGGGTCTGGGTCGGGTGCTCGTGGGCCCCGTCCCCCGCGTTGATCACGGGCACGGTCGAGTAGTCGGCCGCCAGCCGGGCCGCCCCCTCGGAGGAGTGCCGCAGCACGATGACGTCCGCGTAGCCGCCTCCCACCACGCGCACCGTGTCGGCCAGGGACTCCCCCTTGGCGGCGCTCGAGCTGCTCATCTCAGCGGCCGTCAGGACGCCGCCGCCGAGGCGCAGCATGGCCGACTCGAACGACAGGCGCGTCCGCGTGCTGGGCTCGTAGAACAGGCTCGCGGCGATCAGGCCTCGGGCCGCGTCCCTCTGCCCGCGCGGATCCGCGGCGAAGCGGTCGGCCAGGTGGAAGAGCGCGCGGATCTCGTCGAGCGAGAGGTCGTCGATGGAGACGAGGTGCCGGGTCATTCAGGGTCCACTCCGTGGGGTCGCTCCTGCGAGACCGCGGCTGCGGCGCGCGTAGGGCCCTGAGGTCGGGAGCCTAGCGCGCGATCGCCGCGGGTCAATCTCGGGTTCGCAGGAGCCGGCGGAGTGGTTGCGGATCCCCCGCAGCGAGGCTCTCGAGGGCGGCGGCTTGGCGCTCGGACCAGACCACCGCGAAACCGCGGTCCTCGAGGGCCGCGCGCGGATCCCGGGGCAGGCCAAGCGCCCCCCGGAGCGCCTCCCCCACCAGCTCCCGCGCCTCCGCGGGACGCTCGAGCGGGGCGAGGGCGCCGGGGGCTCCGGTGCGGTCCCCCCTGGCGGGGAGCACGACGATGCCAGGACGGTGCAGCACCTCGCTCGCGCCGGGATCGAGTCGTAGGACGAGGTCGGCCCCCGCCGCGAGGCGGGCCCCCAGCTGCTGGCCCGCCGCCTCGACGGAGTCGTCCGCGGCCGCGCGCTCTCCGGCGGTGTCGATCCACTCCACCGTCCAGCCCTCCAAGCCGCCGAGCCCTGCCAGGGCATCCCGCGTGGTGCCCTCCTCGTCCGAGGTGAGCGCCTGCTCCGCACCGACGAGGAGGTTGAAGAGCGTCGACTTCCCGGCATTGACCGGCCCCTGGAGCACGACCCTCGGCGGGGTCTGCAGCCAGCTGGCCCAGGTCCACTCCTGCAGCAGCGGCCCGAGGGAGTCCGCGGAGGCCGGGCCCGGGCGCTGGCCGGCTGTCGGGTCGCCGGCGGTTGGACGGGCGCCCTCGGCTGCGAGGAGAGGTTCCAACCGGGAGCGCAGGGCGCCGGCGCGGGA
>WTJQ01000293.1:0-1307 GCA_011524785.1 Planctomycetota bacterium
GATCTGGCTCCCTGGGAGGAGCTTCTGCCCGAGCTCGACATGGTGCTCGACATGAGCGTCTTCCCCGGCTTCGGAGGTCAGTCGTTCCTCGCCGACACGCTCGACAAGACGAGGCGGCTCCGGGCGATCGGCTACCAGGGGCACGTCGAGATGGATGGCGGCCTGAATCCCGAGACCCTCCCGCTCTGCGCGGAGGCCGGGGCCGACGTCCTCGTGAGCGGCTCCGCCGTGTTCGGGGCGCCGGACCTGACCGAGCGCATCGCCAGCTTCCGCGCCGCGGCCGAGGCCGCGGCGGCCACCTCCGCCTGAAGGACACCATGGCCGAAGACCAATCCGTCGAGAACTCCGAGGACGGCCGCAGCCGCCTCTCCCGCCTGCGCTTCAAGAAGAAGGACATGCCCGGCGGGCTGTGGATGAAGTGCGAGGGCTGTGCCACCACCATCTACCGCAAGGAGCTGGAGGAGAAGGGCATGGTGTGCGCCAAGTGCGGCTTCCACTTCACGCTGCCCGGCCGCAAGCGCGTCGAGGCGACCCTCGACGAGGGCACCTTCGAGGAGCTCTTCGCCGACCTGACGAGCCTCGACCGCCTCGAGTTCGTGGACTCCGTGCCCTACGCCGACAAGATCGAGCGCACGGTCAAGCGAACCGGCCAGAACGAGGCGCTGATCTGCGGGAAGGGCGAGATCGAGGGGCGTCCGGTGGTGCTGGCGGTGCTCGACTTCAAGTTCCTCGGCGGCTCCATGGGGGAGGTCGTGGGCGAGAAGATCTCCCTCGCGGCCGACGTGGCCCGGCGGGAGCGCCTCCCGCTGGTGCTCTTCACCAGCTCTGGGGGAGCGCGCATGCACGAGGGCATGCTCTCGCTGATGCAGATGGCGAAGACCTCCGCCGCCCTCGCGGACCTCTCGGACGCGGGTGGCCTGTCCATCTGCGTGATGACCAACCCGACCACCGGGGGCGTCACGGCCTCCTTCGCCTCGGTCTGCGACCTGACGCTGGCCGAGCCGGGGGCCCTGATCGGGTTCGCCGGCCCGCGCGTGATCGCGAGCACCATCAAGCAGGAGCTGCCGCCCGGCTTCCAGCGAGCCGAGTTCCTCATCGAGAAGGGGCAGCTCGACCGGATCGTCGAGCGCACCGAGCTCCCGGGCATGCTCGCGAAGCTCATCGACTACGGGACCGCGGCGTGGGAGTCCTACGCCGGTCGAGGTCGCGCCGAGGCCTCGCTCAAACTGGTCTCCGAGCCCGGGGACGCCAAGGAGCGCAGCGGCGCCTCCTGACGCCGCTCGAGGACCCCGCGGAGCGACTCGCGA
>WTJQ01000293.1:1407-3613 GCA_011524785.1 Planctomycetota bacterium
GGAGCGCAGCGGCGCCTCCTGACGCCGCTCGAGGACCCCGCGGAGCGACTCGCGATCAAGAGCGAAGCCCCTGGAGCCCAGGACTCCAGGGGCGTCGCTCGTTCATCGGAGCCCGCAGGGCGATGTGCCTCGGGCGCGACCGTGAAGCTGGCCGCGACGCGGCGCGCTCTCAGCCGCGTCGAACGCGGGGAGCCTGTTCGCCCCTGCTCCGAGGGACGTCGCGGCGCGTGCCGCCCTTGCGGTCACGACGAGCCTCCTCTTGCCGGCGGCCCTTGCGCGTGTCGTCGCCGCCGGCTCCCGGCCGCGGGCCCTCCTCTGGACGGTCCTTGGGGCCGGCCCCTCCGCGCCCCCCGCGGCCGGGAAGAGCGCCGTCCTTGCGCGCCTTCGCCAGCTCCTTGGGGTCGAGGCGACCGTTGCCGTTGGCGTCGTACTTCTTCAGGAGGCGCCGCTTGAGGCGCTTGCGGGCTGACTCCCGCCCGTCGCCGCCCTCGCCCTCGCGGGGAGGCCGGGCGCCGGGCCCGTCCTGAGGCCGGTCGTCCCCGCGCGTCCCCCGCTCACCTCGGGCGCGACGCTTGGGGGCCGGCGCGGGTGCCGGGTCCTGCCGGACGCTGCTGCGCCCGGCACGGGTCTTGGCCTCGTTCTGGCACCCCTCGCACTGGGCGAGGGCGTCGTTGCTGAGGAGCAGGGGCAGCAGAGCGGCCGCCGCGGCGAGCGTCATGGACTTCATCGTGGTCTTCATTGGTTCCTTGGTTCGGGGCTCTCCGAGCGCCGTAGCGGCGCGCGGTGGGGCCCATCAGCAGGCGGACGAGGACCGCACCATGCGACCTCCCTGCTGCACGAGCGGGGTTCAGCACCTCGACGCAGGCCAGGTTGCGCTGCTGCTGGGAGCGGGGGGCCTCGAGGCGGGAGCGGTATCTCGGCCGGGACTGTTCGGCAGCCCAGCGGGATGCGCCTAGCGAGCCCGGTGCAGCCGCATCACCCAGGAGTCGAACAGCCCCTGGGCCGGGGAGCCGAGGGCGCGATCCGCGCCGGCGGCCAAGCGGTTGATGGCGAGCAGGGGCCACGAGAGGACCCCTCTGAGGCGCGTCGCGTCGAGGTGCATCAGCTCCGGGACGGGGCGGCTGAGCTGGTAACCGAACCAGCGGTCGAAGGTGAAGCCGCGCGCCTCGAGCCCGGCGCGTACGTCCTCCCGGCGACAGGCGGACAGCTCCCGCACTGGCAGGAGCGGCTTGGTGCGGCGCCGCCGGCGGAAGCCGGTCGAGCCTCCGTGGATGTCCCCGACCACGAGCGTCCCGCCGGGCGCCACGGTGCGGGCCAGCCCGTCCATCCAGGCCTCGTGGTCCGGGGAGAAGCTGATGACGCCCGAGGAGAGCACCAGGTCGTAGGGCGCCTCCCCCTCCGCGGGGAACGGGGGGGCCTCGCCGAAGCCCACGCGCCCGGTGAAGTCGGCGATCCCAGCGGCGCGCGCGTTGCCCGCGGCGATCTCGACCATGGCGGGCGACGGGTCGAACGCGGCGAGCGAGGCGCCCGGGTTCCGGAGCGCGGCCTCGACGCCCACCCAGCCCGCTCCGCTGCCGAAGTCGAGGATGCGCTGGAAGGAGCCTCCGCCGCTTGCCGGGCGGCCGGCCTGGAGAGCGACGAGGCGGCGCATCCAGCGGAAGTGCCCGTATCCGGGGGTCCCGGGCTCGCCGTCCCAACCCTTGGCATTGGCGTCGAACTTCTGGGCCGTGGAGTCGGGGGCCAGGACGTGGCTGCGCCGTGAGGCGACGAGCACGGCTCCGCTCCAGTCGTACGGTCCCGCCTGCTCCTCCGTCCCCTGCAGCGTGGTGCGGCGCAGGCCGGATCCGCTGGCGGTCCAGACGGCGCCCAGGTGGAGCAGGGGCCAGAGGGCGTCCCGCCAGGCGGCGAGCGCGGCATCCGCCTTCGTGTCCACCACGTGAACGAGGACGAGGTCACTCTCCCCGAGGCGCTCGTCGAGGGCCGTCAGGGACGCCGGCGGGCTCGGAGGGCCCTGGACCTCCAAGAGGCGCGGTCCCGGGCCGGCAGGAGCATCCGGCCCCAGCAGCTCGCCGCTCGCCCCGTGCGCGGCGGCGATGTGCTGGAGGGGCGGGGTGGAGGAGGCGGCCATGGGAGGGAAGCCTAGCGTCCTCGGCGCCGCGAACGCCGCCTGGTCCTGCGTCTCCTTCCGATCCGGACGGTCTCCAGC
>WTJQ01000307.1 GCA_011524785.1 Planctomycetota bacterium
GGTGGTAGGGACACCGGGACTCGAACCCGGACGGCCTCGCGGCCTGCGGCTTTTAAGGCCGCTGCGTCTACCGATTCCGCCATGTCCCCGCGCTGCGAGCATACGGGGGCTGCGTCCCGGAGCGAGGCCCGGGGGCTCGCTGCCTTGACCGCCCCCCCGCGGCGGCTATCCTTCCCACGCCTCCTCGCGACGCGGGGACACCTGGGCGGCATGGCCAAGTGGTAAGGCGTCGGATTGCAAATCCGAGATCCCCGGTTCGAGTCCGGGTGCCGCCTCCATCCCGCAGCGGTCGAGACCTGCTCCCGCGCGGATGCCTGCCCCAGCTCATGGCGTGGCGTCAGGAGACACGGTGAGGGGCTGGGCGTGCTGGCCGCGGCCATCGTCGAGGCCGTCCTGCGGATCCGTGGCCGCTAGGACGACCCCCGTCCGTCCCTCCGCAGGCCCCGGGAGGCGGCCTAGGCTGGGCGCCATGCACCGCCTGCTGATCGCCGCTGGAGCCGCCGCGGCCGCCACGATGCCGCTCACGGCTGCCGTCCTCTCCACCGTCATCCCTGCTGCCGGGGACCTCGACGAGGTCTGGCAGCGCCCGCCTGCTGCGATCGAGGCTGCGGTCCTCGCTCCGGTGCCCCCGCGCGTCCAGGTGGGTCCCATGGGGCGCTGGATGCTGCTGCTGGAGCGCGAGCCCCTGCCGCCTCTCGCGGAGGTGGCCCGTCCCTGGATCGGGCTCGCGGGCATGCGCGTCGACGCGGCCACCGACGCGCGCTTCAGCAGCTCCTCCTCCGCGGGCGCCCGCGTCCGTCCCCTCGAGGGCGGGGAGGCGGCGCGTCTCCCGCTGCCGGAGGGAGCGCGGCTCGAGTGGGCGACCTTCTCCAGCGACGGCACGCGCCTGGCCTGGTGCGCGCGTCTCGCGGACCACCTCGAGCTGTGGACCGCGGCCACCGAGGCCGTGGCCGATGCGACCCTGGTCACGGATCGGCTCTCGACGGTGATGGGGAGCGTGCAGTGGGGAGGCGAGGGCGCGATCCTGCTCCGCCGCGTCCCTGCGGATCGAGGAGAGGCCCCGCGGCCGCCGGCCGTCGCGCGCGGCCCCCTGGTCCAGGAGACCTCGGGCATCGAGGCCCCGGCGCGCACCTACCAGGACCTGCTGCGCACGCCCGAGGACGAGGCGCTGTTCGTGCACCACGGGACCACCGAGCTCGTCCTCTGGACCCCAGAGGGCGAGGAGGTCGTGGCGCGCGGGATGATCGCGGGTGCGTCGCTCGCGCCCGGTGGCGACGCCGTGCGGGTCGAGCTGCTGCGCGGTCCCTGGTCCCGGACCCTCCCCGCCTACCGCTTCTCGCGGGACACCGTCGTGCTCGTGCGCGGGCCGGAGGGCTGGAGCGAGGTCGCGCGCTTCGCCCAGGATCTCCAGGAGGAGATCCCGATCGGGGGCGTGGCCACCGGGCCGCGCTCGTTCCGGTGGGACCCGCTCGAGCCCGCGCGACTCGTTTGGTGCGAGGCCCTCGACGGCGGGGACCCCGGCCGGGATGCGGAGCACCGTGACCGCTGGCTCGCGCAGCGGATGCCTCTCGACGGGGGAGAGGCCTCCGCGCCCGTGGAGCTCCTGCGGACCGAGCAGCGTGCGCGGGACCTGACCTTCCTGCCCGCCGCGGGCCAGGTGCTGGCCACGGACTACGACCGGGACCGGCGCTGGACGCGCACGGTGCGGCACACCGTGGCTCCCGGCGGCGGTTCGGTCGCGGCGGTGGTGCTGGAGGACCGCAGCGCGAAGGACCGCTATGCGGACCTCGGGGGCGTGCTGACCGAGCCGGGGCCCCTGGGCGCCCCGGTCGCGGTGGTGCGCGACGGCTTCCTCTGGCGGAGCGGCCGCGGGGCGTCGCCGGCGGGGGATCGCCCCTTCCTCGCCCGCCAGTCCCTGGACTCGGGCGAGCCCGCGACGCTGTGGCGCTGCCCCGAGGGTGCCTACCAGAGCCTCACCGCGCTCCTCGAGCCGGACGCCGCCGCGCCGCGCTTCGTGGCCTGGCACGAGTCGCAGGCCGAGGTGCCGAATCTCTACCTCCACGAGGGGGATCGCGCGCGCGCCCTCACCGAGCGCGCGGACCCGCAGCCGATGCTGCGCGAGGTCCACAAGGAGCTCGTGCGCTACGAGCGCGCCGACGGAGTGCCGCTCTCGGCGACGCTCTACCTCCCGCCCGATCACCAGCCGGGTGACCGACATCCGCTGCTCGTGTGGGGCTATCCGCTGGAGTACTCCGACGCCGGGACCGCCGGCCAGGTGAGCGGAAGTCCGCATCGCTTCACCCGGATGGGTGGGGCGTCCCACCTGTTCCTGACGCTGCACGGCTACGCGATCCTGGACGGGGCGACGATGCCCGTGGTGGGGGATCCGGAGACGATGAACGACACGTTCATCGAGCAGCTCGTGCTCTCGGCCGAGGCGGCCATCGACTACGCGGTCGAGCGGGGCGTGGCCGACCGCGACCGCACCGCGGTTGCGGGCCACAGCTACGGGGCCTTCATGACCGCCAACCTGCTGGCCCACTCGGACCTGTTCCGGGCGGGGATCGCGCGCAGCGGGGCCTACAACCGCTCGCTGACGCCCTTCGGCTTCCAGAGCGAGCGCAGGACGCTCTGGGAGGCGACGTCGACCTACGTGAAGGTCTCTCCGTTCTTCCACGCCCATCGGATCGACGAGCCGCTGCTGCTGCTCCACGGGACCGACGACAACAACTCGGGCACGTTCCCCGTTCAGTCCAAGCGCCTCTACCACGCGATGGTCGGCAACGGGGGCACGGCGCGCTACGTCCAGCTCCCAGGGGAGAGCCACGGGTACCGGTCCGAGGAGGCCGTCCTCCACACGCTGGCAGAGATGGTGGCGTGGCTGGACGCTCACGTGCGGGACGCGGAGCCTCGCTGAGGGGCGTTCGCATCACGCTGGGGGGGCAAGGCCGTCCGCAGGGCTCCGCGCTCTGGGGCGCTGGGGCAAGCGCGGGGTCCTCACCTCACGCGCAGGGTCGCCCCGAGGGGCATGGGACGTTGCAGCTACGCTGAGGGATCGGGCCACCCGCTGAGCAGAAACGCCGCGCGCTGAGCAGAAACGCCGCGCGCTGAGCAGAAACGCCGCGCGCTGAGCAGGGACGCCGCGTCATCCGCTGGGCGGGGACTCGGCGACCAGGGCGGCCCGTGACTCGCCGTGAGGCACGGCGCCGGGCGGGCCTGGGGCGACGGGCCCCTGACGGCTCAGTGCACGGGAGCGAGCAGCATCCGGCGCGCGAGGACCGCTCCGGCGACCCCCAGGAGCAGGGCCACGGGCACCGGCATCCCGTACTCCATCCGGGCCGCGAGAGCGACCAGGAGGCCAGGGGTCAGGCCCATGGCGAGCACCATGGCGTCGAGGAGGTTGCGGAGGTCCATCGGGGGCGTCCTTCGAGTCCCGTTCTAAGGCACGGCCTCCTCTCGAGGGGTCTCAAAATGCGATTTCTATCCGGTCGCCGCGCCGGTGGCCTGCCGGGAGGCGCGCGCAGGGGCCCTGCGAGGGGCCATGACCCCGCCTCGGGCCTTGAACGGGCCCCAAGGGATCCGTATTCCAGGGTCCTGGGA
>WTJQ01000183.1 GCA_011524785.1 Planctomycetota bacterium
CTCATGGCCCTGTGCGGCCTCGTGACGGTGGGCTACCTCGTCTACCGGGGCATGTACACGCTCAACCACGACGGGTGGTACGCCGGGACGGCCTCCTGGCTGCTCTACGTGGCCGAGCTGTGGGGTGGGATGTCCCTGCTGCTGTTCTTCCTGCAGGTGTGGGACACCAGCCCGATCCCCGAGCAGCCCCCCCTCGAGGACGTCACGGTCGACGTGTTCGTCCCCACCTACAACGAGGACGTGGCGATCCTGCGGGGCACGCTCCAGGCCTGCCTGGCCATGGACTACCCGCACCGGACCTTCCTGCTGGACGACGGCAAGCGGGACGAGGTGCGACAGCTCTGTGAGGAGCTCGGCGTCCACTACATCACGCGGGACAACAACCTCCACGCGAAGGCCGGCAACCTCAACCACGCCCTCGACCAGACCGACGGCGAGTTCATCGCGATCCTGGACGCCGACCACGTGCCGGAGCCCGACTTCATCTCCAAGATGATCGGGCACTTCCGCGACCCCGAGCTCGGCATCGTCCAGTCGCCCCACGCCTTCTCGAACTTCGACACCTTCCAGGGGCGCGTCAACTACGAGAAGGGACGCTTCTGGGACGAGGGCGAGCTCTTCTACAAGGTCATCCAGCCCGGCCGGACCGCGACCAACTCCGTGATCTTCGCGGGCTCGGCGGCGCTCTTCCGCCGCGAGGCCCTGCGCCAGGTCGGCTACATCGCCACCGAGACCATCACCGAGGACATGCACACCGGGATCCGCATGTCCGCCAAGGGCTGGAAGTCGATGTTCGTGCCCGACCGCCTCATCGCGGGCCAGGGCGCCAACGACGTCACGACCTTCCACAGCCAGCGCCTGCGCTGGGCCGAGGGCAACCTGAGCATCCTGGCCTACGACAACCCCCTCACCATGAAGGGGCTCGACCTGCGCCAGCGGCTCACCTACTTCGCCTCGATCATCCACTGGGCGAGCGGCTTCCCGCGGCTGGCGATCTACCTGACGCCCATCCTGATGCTGCTCACGGGCGTCTCCCCGGTTCGGGAGTTCACGCCCACCCTCGCCGGCGTCTTCATCGCCTACATCGGCATGATGATGGTCACCCTGCGGATGATCTACCGCGGGTACATGAACTACGACCTGGTCGAGTTCTTCAACATGGCGAACTTCTGGACCCAGGTCCGGGCCTCCATGCGGGCGCTGATCTACCGCAAGAAGTCGAAGTTCGTCGTCACCAAGAAGCGCGGCGGCCGCCAGGGCTCGATCCTGCCCCACGTGCTGCCCCAGATCGTGCTGCTGGCCCTCTGCCAGTTCTCCCTGCTCTACGGCTGGGCACGTCACCTGCTCTTCGACCCCCAGCTGGACCTGCTGGGCCTGGGCATCGCGACCTTCCTGGTCCTGCACCACGCTCGGTACGCCGTCGCCTACCTGCGCTCGGCGATGACGCCCTCCTCGAAGCGGGACTCGTACCGTCACCGCCTCAACATGCCGGTCCAGTACTCCTTCACCGATCGTGAGGGGCGTACCACCGAGGGCATGGGCGTCACGACGGACCTCAACGAGCTCGGCCTGGGCTTCGTGGCCTACCAGAGCCTGCCCGTCAACGAGGGCGGTGAGCTCACGGTCCTGGCCAGCGGCGATCGCCTGGACGCGCGTGGCGTGATCCGCTACGCCGCTCACAAGGAGGGTGGCGTCGGCGGCGGCCCCGCCCTCTACCGCTACGGCGTGGAGTTCGAGGACCCGGCCCCCGAGGCGATCGACGCCACGGCCCGCCTCACCCAGCGCTTCGCCGTCGCGCCGTGGTACTCGGTCTTCGATCGCGGTCGCAGCCGCACGCGGTCCTCCGGCCTGTTCTCCGATCGCGAGGTCGGGCGCGCCGCCTTCAAGCTGCCGGTCCGCCTCGAGGGCCCCTCCGGCGACGTCTACTGCAGCACGCGCGATCTCTCGATCAAGGCGATGCGCTGCATCCTGGCCTCCGACCTCCCGGAGACCGCCCGCGTGCGCGCCGAGGTGCATGGCCCCCTCGGGAGCTTCTTCGCCTGGGTCACCGTCCGCGAGGCCAGGGACATCACGGGCCCCCCCCACCGGGTGCGTGAGTACGTCCTCGAGTTCGAGACCTTCGAGGCGCAGGGCCGCAGCGTGCTCCAGTCGCTGCTCGAGCTCGACGACGAGCCCTCCGCGCGGCACGACCTGGTGGTCGAGCACAGGGAGAACCACCGCCCGCTCGTGCGGCCCATGGCCGCCGCCACCTTCGCGGTGCTGGCCCTGGCCCCCGTGGCCGTGGGGGTCTTCCAGCAGGTCCACGACGACGACCTGCTGCTGGTGCGCTCCATGGAGGACGGCACGGTCGATCCTGCGAGCCTCGACGGCTCGGACCTGGACCGCATCCTGGTCGAGACCCTCAGCAGCGATCGACCCGAGGAGCAGCGCCTCATCCTGCTCAAGGAGGCCCTCGAGCAGCACGGCCGCCACGACGAGCTGGTGCGCGTCTGCCGCCTGCTGACCTCCTACCGGCCGGAGGACCCCGACATGGGCATGGCCCTGGTGTCGGCCCTCACGGAGGCGGGACGCTACGACGAGAGTGCCGACCTGGCCCAGCGCTGGCTCGCCAACCTCGACGCCGAGGGCAACACCGCCGCCTTCGAGGAGTTCGAGGTCCTCGCGGCGCGCAACCTGCTCCGGAGCGGAGACACGTTCGCGGCCATGGACGCCTTCCGGCGCATCGTGGCGGCTCGCCCCGAGGCCCTCGAGGTGCGTCGCGAGTACGCCGGCATCCTCCTGCAGGCCGGCCTGGCGGACGAGGCCCTGCGCCAGTACTCCGTGCTTCCCCAGGACACCGAGACCCTGCGGCAGCTGGTGGCCATCCACAGCGCCCGCCAGGACTTCGAGAAGGCCGAGCGCATCGTCCGCTCCCTGCTCCGCGAGACGCCGGCCGACATCGGGCTCCAGATGGACCTGGCGAGCCTGCTCTCCTGGCAGGGCGAGTTCACCTCGGCCGTGCGGATCCTCCGCGAGCTCCACACCACCGATCCGGCCAACGCGGACATCTCCATCAGCCTGGGCGAGGCCCTGACCTGGTCCGGCGAGGGTGACGAGGCCCTGGTCCTGTTCGGCCGCCTGCTCGACCGTGGCCTCGAGGGCCCCCGCCTCCTGGGTGGCTTCCTCGACGCCTACCTGGGCGCCGAGGCCCCCTCCTCCAGCGACTCCCACCGCCTCCAGTGGATGCTCCAGAGCAGGAGCAACGGGGCGGTGATCGAGGGTGAGCTGGCCGGGCGCCTCGCGATGGCCCTGGTGCGGTCCGGCGCGACCGGGGACGCCATCGACCTCCTCGAGGAGACGGTCGCCCAGAACCCCGAGGACCGCGAGCTCCGCCTCCGCCTCGCGGATGCCCTGGTCGCCGCTGGCGAGCACGAGCGGGCGCACCACCACTACCGGTCCCTCCTCTCGGGCGCCCAGACGAGCAAGCGCTGAGCGGCGATCCCCCTCCTCGGGCTCAAGCCCGAGGCCTGGTCCGGACGATCCCTGAAGGGTCATGGACCCGGTCCGCCGCCGCCTCCCCCGCGGCGCCCACATCCGTCTCGCTTACCGCGGAACCCT
>WTJQ01000501.1 GCA_011524785.1 Planctomycetota bacterium
CCCAGCCGCCCGAGTCCGCCTTGTCCTCGCGCCCGATGACGTGCCAGAAGCGCACGTCGTCTCGCGGCTCGCCCACGCCGCGAAACGGCGGGAAGCGCTCGATGTCGGCGACCTTCGAGTCGGCGCCCTCCATGTTCGACTGTCCCGCGAAGAGGAAGACCCGTACAGGGTCGCCGGCCATGGCCGGGGCGATCACCGCGAGGGCGAGGAGAGTGGCGAGGAGCTTCATGGGGCCACGATAGGGCCTCACCTCGTGACCGTGCCCACGCGAGCCTGTGGACAGGTTGCAGCGTGAGGCCGGTGGGCCTGGGGCAGACCTGGTCCGCCCGAGCCGCGCAGCCTGCGGGGGTAGAGCCCAGAGAGGAGGTCTCCGAGCGAGCCGCTACGATCGCGCTCATGCGCTTCCTCCTTCTCACCCTCGCTGCAGCCGGCACCCTGCTCGAGAGCACGGCCTCTGCCCCTCAGGACGCGCCCTCGAAGGCCGAGCCGACCCCGACCTTCCGCGTGGTCGTCCTCGCAGGGCAGTCCAACATGCAGGGGCAAGGCGTGGTCGACCTCGACCACGAAGAGCACTACAACGGCGGCCGCGGGACCCTGAACCGCCTCCTCGAGGACGAGGCCTGGGCGAAGCGCCTCGCTCCCTACCGCGAGGACGACGCCTGGGCCGCCCGCGAGGACGTGTTCTGCCACTACCAGCGCGAGGGTGAGGAGCCGAAGAGCGGGCCGCTCGGGATCGGCTTCACGGGCTACGGCGGCCAGCACCACATCGGGCCGGAGTTCGCGCTGGGGCACCACCTGGGCGAGGCCTTCGACGAGCCGGTCTTGCTCGTGAAGACCGCCTGGGGCGGGAAGAGCCTGCAGGTGGACTTCCGGCCGCCTTCCGCCGGGGGCGAGGTCGGGCCGTACTACGCGCGTATGCTGCGTGAGATCGGCGAGGGGGTCGCGGCAGCCAGGGCGTCGTGGCCGGCCCTGGAGGGTCGCGAGCCGGTGCACACGGGCTTCGTCTGGTTCCAGGGCTGGAACGACATGTTCACCGAGGGGGGCGAGGCCGCCTACGCGGCGAACCTCGTGCACTTGGCGGCGGACGTTCGCAAGGCCCTCGGCGTCCCGGACCTCCCGATCGTCGTAGGGGAGACCGGAAACGCGGGCAGCGCCTCCTTCCGCGAGCAGCAGCGCATCGGCACGGAGCGGCTGCCCGCTCCACGGGCCTTCGTGCCGACCCGCGCCTTCCTGCGCGCTCCAGAGGACTCCCCCAACACGACCCACGGCCATCATTGGTTCGGAAACGCGGAGAGCTACTTCCTCATCGGGGATGCGATGGGGCGCGCGCTGGTCGAGCTGCTCGAGCACTGACGGTGTCCAGGATCGCCAGCACCTCCCTGATGACACGCTTGCCTGCTGACGTGGCCGGCCGTGCGACCGACCCTGGGGGCATGAAGCCCCACGACGAACGACCCGACGACGGCCACGAGGTCCAGGGCGCCGAGCCTCGGCAGGAGGTCGACCCCCACACCGCGTTCATGCGGGCGCAGTACGCGCGGATCGCCGGGACGGGACTGAGCCTCCTCGACGAGCTGATGGCGGACGAGCCCGCTGAGGCCGCGCCCAAGGGGTCGCCCTCCAAGGAGGATGGTGCGCCACCGAGCGCGGCCTCCTGAGGAGCGAGCGGCCCGCCGCGGAGCTAGACTCGGGCCCATGAAGGAACTCGACGTCGACAAGACCTGCGAGCTGCTCAACCGCGTCATGCAGTACGAGCTGGCCGGCGTGGTGCGCTACACGCACTACTCGCTGATGGTCACGGGCCCCCACCGCCTGCCGATCGTCCAGTTCATGCAGGCTCAGGCCACCGAGTCCCTCCAGCACGCCCAGCAGGCGGGTGAGATCCTCACCGGCCTCGGCGGACACCCCACGCAGGGGATCGCTCAGATCGAGGAGAGCCACAAGCACGACATCCACAGCCTCCTCCAGGAGTCGTGGCACCACGAGCAGACGGCGCTGCAGCTCTACAAGGACCTCCTCGACCTCGTGGAGGACCGCAGCATCTACATCGAGGAGTACGCCCGCGGGATGATCGGGCAGGAGGAGCTCCACACCCTGGAGCTCACCAAGATGCTGCGTGACTTCGGGCCGGGGGCCTGAGGGCCACGCAGCTCACTTGAGCGGCTTGTAGCGTCCCTCGAAGACGCGCCGGCCGGGACCGACGCCCCAGAGGCGGTCCGAGGTGACCACCGTCGGGCCCTTGGGGCCGAGATAGGTGGTGGTGCGCTGCGCATAGGGCGCGCCCTGGAAGGTGCCGGCGTCGACGACGACGAGGGCGCCCTCGTGGAGCCAGCCCTGCATCGCGCCGGAGAGGCCCTGGTTGTCCATCCAGAGGATGTCGTAGCTCTTGCGCAGGGTGTTCCAGGCGACCATGCGGATCTCCTGGTAGCCGGGGAAGCCGGGCTCGGGCTCGCCGGTCACCTCGGTGATCATCCCGCGGCCGCCGGCGAAGAGCTCGCTGCGCTCGATGGCGGACATGGGGATGGGAGCGCCACCCGCGGGCGGGCGGACCGTGCCCTCGAGGCGCATGCTGCCGAGCGACTTGGCCAGCTTGGCCAGCTGGGTCTCGGGGCTGTTCTGGGGGACGGAGGCGTCCTCGACCGTGGTCCGCTCGCCGGTGAAGGGACGGAAGTTGCCGTCGGCCATGAGGTAGCCGTCGTGCGTGTCCTGCATGTGCAGGATCTGGTACTGCGCCTTGCCGTCGGCGAAGGTGAAGGTGCTGCGCTCGATGGCCAGCTGCCCGCCGTTCTCCCCCATGGTCGCCGTCAGGAGCACGTTGCTCGACCAGGCCGCCACCGAGCGCGAGACGCCCTCGCGGTTGTCGCAGGAGACGGCCACCAGGTGCCCGGCCTGGGGATCGTGCGCGTAGAAGGTCGTCGAGCGGAAGCCGCCGGGGAGGACCTCGCCGAGGTCGACGACCATGTCCTGGCGGACGCCATGGCCGTCGAGCACGCGCTCCACGACGAGGGTGGCGGTCCACTCCATGGGCTCCCCGTCCTCCTTGTCGTAGGCGACCCCCTGGCCGACCCACTGGCCCAGCATGGGCTCGAAGTCCTGGAGGGTCCGCGCCGGGCGCGGGGCCCTCAGGAGCGGGTCCTCGAGAGCCGGGCCGTCCTGGGGCGCGGAAAGGACCGGGAGGAGGAGGAGGGGGGTCAGGAGGGGCGTGGCCATGGCGGAGCGGGGACGGTTCCCCAGCCTCCTCGTCGGCCTGATGGCGCCGAGGACTGGAGGCCTGAGCCCAATGGCTCCTCCGCACCCCTCTCATGCCCCCAGGAGGGGCCTCAGGCGGGATCCCAGGGGGCTTGGGCCTCCGGGGGAGCTCTCCAGAGAGGCGTGCCGGCCCGGGCAGGACCCCCTCAGCGGCCAATCAGCGGCCGCAGCCGCGGGCGGCCCTGGAGCAGGCGCTCGAACTCCGCGCCACAGGCCCGGCGGACCTCGGGGAGCAACGCCTCCGCCTCGGCCCGACGGCCGCTGGCGAGGAGCCCCTCGAGGGCGAACACCGCGAGCCAGGGGTCGGTCGGGGCCGCGCGACGGAGGTCCTGGGCCTC
>WTJQ01000443.1 GCA_011524785.1 Planctomycetota bacterium
CGAGGCTCCACTCGTACCCCTCCTTCTGGAGTCTGCCGGGGCCGTCCTCGGGGATGCGCAGCGGCGTCCGGGTCCCGGGGCGCGCCACGTCGAGGCGGGCATTGATGAACGGGGCCCCGGTCTCCGGGTCCGCGTCGAAGGTGACGTAGTCCAGCCACAGGCGCGCGGGCATGAGGTCCCCGCGACGGTAGGGGCCTCCCATCGGGCGGTAGGGCTCCTGCCAGGCGAAGGGCTCGGCGGCGGCCACCACGGGGTAGCTCTCCTGGACCAGCGTGCCCTGCGACCAGCCGGGGGTCGGCGCGACGCCCCAGGCCGGCTGGAAGTTGACCTGGTAGCTGTTGCGCTCGTCGTGCGTCGTCACGCGGTAGACCACCTGGTAGTCGGCGAGGACGCGCTCGCTCGCGCACCAGTGCCACGTGGTGAGCCAGCCGTGCCCGGACCCGGGCAGGACCTCGTAGCGCGAGCCCATGTACCAGACCTCCTCGCCGAGGTCCGGGCGGACGAACACCTCGGGCCGGGGCAGGCCGGCGGCCGTGCGCCAGGCCTCGGGATCGGGGACCGTCGAGCGCGCGAAGAAGCGGCGCTCGGTGGGCTCCCCTCGGCGCCTGCGGAGCACCAGGACCGGGCCGATGTCCTCGAAGTCCTCGTGGTCCCAGAACAGGGCCTCGACGCTGAAGTGCCGGTTGACCACGCGCAGCAGGTCCTGGTGCTCGGGGTGGGTCAGCACGGGCAGGTGGATCACCAGCCAGTCCTGGTCCACCAGCGCGAACAGGTCCTCCCGCTGGGCATCCGGCGTCAGCGCCGCGTACCCATCCAGCTGGTGGGGCAGCTTCGTGAGCCTCACGCCGGGGGCCTCACGCATGAAGAGCGCCCAGTGGTAGGCGCCTGCGATGCGCTGCTCCTCGTCGGGCAGGTCCTGCTCCTGGATCCAGGCCAGGGCGTCCCAGTACCCCGAGAACTTGCGCGTGTTGCGGGCCAGCAGCTGGTCGAGCCCGTCGGCCCCGGCCCAGGCGACGAGGCCCGCGACCGTGAGCAGGCGCCACCTGCCGCCGCGCGTGCCCCGCGCTCCGGAAGGACCTCGCAGCAGTGCGAGTCCAACCCCCGTACACCCCGCGAGGGTGGGCAGCACGACCAGCAGCAGGCGGTGGTCCTTCCAGCCTTTGGTGGAGAGGATCGCCGCGTAGAGCGCACACGCCGCGAGAGGGAGGAGGAGCTGCCTGGAGCTCCCGCGGCCCTCGCTCCCAGGCTCCGCGTCCGCACGCTCCGCGCCCATCCCGGAGGCCACCCCGCGGAGAGCGGACCAGGCACCCGCCGCAGTCCCCACAAGGAGCGACGGAACGACCCACTCGTGGAGCGAGCTGGCGTACCAGTGCCACGGGTACTTGCCCCGGATGGGGTCGGTGGCCGGGCTCTCGACCTCGCCCAGGAGCTCGTTCAGCGAGTAGAGCCAGACCGCGGCCCGCTTCAGAGCGTCGCTGACCGCGGGGAGCGCTCCCTCCAGCCAGCCGGCCGGGACGTAGCAGAGCTTGCCCGCGAGCGGGCCGAAGTTGGCTCCGACGTAGATGAACAGGGAGTGCCCGGGCGAGCCGTAGGTGGCCCAGTCCAGGAGCACCTGTGCGAGCGCGCAGGCCCCGAGGCCGCCAAGGGCCTCGAGCCAGGTGCGTCGCCCCCTCCACCGGCCGGCGGCGACGAGGACCGCGACCGCGGCGGCTGCCATGGCGAGGGTCTTGTACGACACCATGACGGCCAGCCCGAGGAACACGCCGCCCCACAGCCCGCGCCGCGAGCGCTGGGGATCCGCAAGGGCCACGAGCCCGAGGGTCACCAGCAGCGCGGCCATCACGTCCGTCAGCGGGCTGACCGTGTACTGGAGGAAGACCGGGTTGACGGCCACGGTCCAGCCGGCGAGCAGGCCCGCGGTCTCCCCGGCGACCGTGCGCGCGAGGCGCGCCGCGGCCAGGACCACGCCGACCCCGATCCCCATCTGGAGGAGCCGCATGAGCCAGAACAGGGGCCGCTGGTCCTCGACCCCGAGCAGGTCCGCCAGGAGCAGAGGAGGGGAGAGCAGGAGGGGGAAGAACGCGGAGCGGATGGCCTGGCTGTCGAGGACCTCGTGCCCGCGCACCAGCGCCTGGGCGTTCTCGACGAACTCCACGGAGTCGGCCACCTGGTAGCCCTCGAGGATGCGCCACGAGACTCCCTGGAGAGCGAGCGTCACCGCGACCAGCAGGGCGATGCCCCAGCGGCTCGTTCGTTCGCCCGCTGCCCTGTCGTGCCCACCGATCATGCGACTCGCTCCGCTCCGTGCGGGGGGGCGACCGCGGAGCCGCTCCGACCCCGCCGGACCTCGCACGACTCTACTGCCGCGGACCGTCGTTCCGAGCAGGTCTGCTGACTCGTCCCCAATGCCGCGACCGACTGGGTTTTTCTTTGACTCGGCTTTCCGCGTTTCCGAGGCTCGCTCGTGTCGTTCGGGGCCGCACACCCGGGACGGCACCGGCGACTCCCTGGAGCACGCTCCACGGCCGAGCCGGTCAGGCACCTTCGAACCACACCGACATCCCGGCGCCCCCGCGCCGGCACCCGCAACAGACGGCCGCGCGCTCCCTGCGCGCGCCCCGACAAGAAGATCATGGGCAAGATCGAGAAACTCGTCGTCCTGGGCGTCCTCCTCGTCATCGTCGGCATCCTGGGGGCGACCCAGATGCTGCCGGCCGAGGGACGCCTCGCACTGGGCGCCGAGCCGGGCGATGTGGAGGTGACACCCGTGCAGGACGGGGGGGCGGAACCCCAGCGGGACCCGTGGGCGGGTCCCGAGATGGAGCCGGAGCCCGCGGAGGCTTCCGAGGCCGTGCAGGCGGTCGAGGAGAGCTCCCAGGCCATGGCGGATGCGGGCGAGCAGCCGATGCCCTTGGAGGCACCCGTGGCCGCACCGGCCGCGGAGCTGGCAGGGGACCTGCTGAGCATGGAGGGCCTCGCGGCCTACCCCATGCCGGGCTACTGGGTCTGCACGGTCGCCGAGGGGGACACCTTCGAGTCCCTGGCCGAGCGGCTCTACGGCTCACCCGAGCGGGCCGTGCTGCTGCGTCGGGACAACGAGGGCCTCGAGGTCCTGGCGGCCGGCGAGGAGATCCTGGTCAGTGAGCTGGACGACGGCTACACCGGCGCGGCGATGCACGTGGTCCAGCAGGGCGAGAGCCTGTGGAGCATCGCGGAGGCGGCGTATGGCAAGGGCTGGCTGCACGAGCGCATCCAGGCGGCGAACGCCGACCAGCTGGGCACGGGCGCCCAGCTCAAGCCGGGCATGGTGCTCCGGCTGCCGAGCGCGGAGTGACGCCTCCAGCGGCGGTCCCAAGGGGCCGTCCGTCGAAGGGCTCGCGCCCAAGGAGAGGTCCCAGCCGCGGGGCGGGGCGGCGCTGTTGGGTGGCGCTGCGTGATGCCGTTGGGCTGCGCTGCGGGATGGCGCCGTGCTCTCGGGTGACGCTGCGCCGTCGGACGACGGTGCGGGGCGGGAAGACGCTGCGCTGCGCAAAGCCCCTCAGGAGGGCGCGTCCGCCAATGGCCCGCCGGGTGGCGCCTGACGGC
>WTJQ01000064.1 GCA_011524785.1 Planctomycetota bacterium
GACTGCGGGTCCCCCCCACCGGGGACAACGAGGCAGATTCGGTATCCCGGGGGGCTGGAGTCGTTCCACCAGAGGCTGCTGAGGCACTGGGGAGAGAACACTCCCCAGAGCCATGACGACCGCAGACACCCAGAACCCGCTCCTCTCCGTCGGCCAGCACCCCCGCTTCGAGGCCATCACGCCCGCCTCGGTCCGTGAGGCCGTGCCGGCGCTCCTCGAGGAGGCCCGGACCGCGTTCGAGGCCCTGGAGGCCTCCGTCGAGCCGACCTGGGAGAGCCTGTTCGACCGCCGCCGGGCCATCCTGGAACCCCTGGGGCACGCCTGGGGCATCGCTGGCCACCTGATGGGCGTGCGCAACTCCGACGAGCTGCGCGCGGCCTACGAGGAGCTGCAGCCGAGCGTCGTGGCCTTCTTCACCGCCCTCGGCCAGAGCGAGGCCATCTATCGCGCGCTCGACGGCCTCCGCAACGGCGACGCCTGGGCCGGCCTCGACGCCACCCGCCAGCGCCTCGTGGAGAAGGAGCTCGCCGACATGCGCCTCTCGGGCATCGGGCTCGAGGGCGCCGAGCGCGAGCGCTTCAACGCGATCCAGCAGGAGCTGGCCGAGCTGGCCACGGGTTTCTCGAACGCGGTCCTCGACAGCCGCAAGGCCTTCGCCCTGGTGCTGACCGACGCAGGGGACGTCGAGGGCCTGCCCGAGACGCTGCTCCACATGACGGCCGCCTCCGCCGCGGCCAACGGCCACGAGGGGGCGACGCCCGAGGCCGGCCCCTGGCGCATCACCCTGGACTACCCCGTGTCCGGGCCGTTCCTCCAGCACTGCCGCAAGGCCGACCTGCGCGAGAAGGTGTACCGCGCCATGGTGTCGGTCGCCTCGGAGGGCGACCTCGACAACCGCGGCCGGATCGAGTCGATCCTGGCCCTCCGCAAGGAGCGCGCCGGCCTCCTGGGGTTCACCTCCCACGCGGAGATCTCCGTGAGCACGAAGATGGCGGAGAAGGTCGAGGCCGTCGATCGCCTGACCGAGGACCTGCGCGCGGCCGCCTATCCCCAGGCCGAGACCGAGCACGCGGAGCTGGTGGCGTACGCGCGGGAGCGCTCGGGGGACGCGGAGCTCGAGCTCTGCAACTGGGACGCCCCGTTCTGGTCCGAGCGGCTGCGTGAGGAGCGCTACGACCTCTCCGACGAGGAGCTGCGCCCGTACTTCCCCTTCCCGAAGGTCCTCGACGGCCTGTTCGGCGTCACCCAGCGCCTGTTCGGCGTCACGGTCAGAGCGGCCGACGGCGAGGTGGAGGTCTGGCACCCGGACGTGCGCTTCTTCCGCATCCACGGAGCCGATGGCGCCGAGATCGCCAACTTCTACCTGGATCCCTACTCGCGCCCCGAGGACAAGCGCGGGGGCGCCTGGATGAACGACCTGATGGGACGGGAGCGCAAGGACGACGGCAGCCTGCAGGTGCCGACCGCCGTGCTGGTCTGCAACCAGACGCCGCCCGCCGGCGACCGTCCGTCGCTGATGTCGCACCGCGAGGTCGAGACCCTCTTCCACGAGTTCGGCCACGGCCTCCAGCACATGCTGACGACCGTCGAGGTGCCCGAGGCCGCGGGCATCAACAGCGTCGAGTGGGACGCCGTCGAGCTGCCCAGCCAGTTCATGGAGAACTGGACCTACCACGAGGCCACGGTCATGGCCTTCGCCGCCCACTACGAGAGCGGCGAGCCGCTCCCCCGCGAGCTCTTCGACAAGCTCGTGGCCGCCAAGAACTACCGCTCGGGCACGGCCATGCTGCGCCAGCTGTACTTCGGGGCGCTGGACATGGAGCTGCACCACCGCTTCCAGCCGGGCGCGGGCGAGAGCGTCGGCGACGTGAAGCAGCGCGTGGTCGACCGCATGTCCGTGGTGGCCCCTCTCCCGGAGGATCGCTTCGAGTGCTCGTTCGCGCACATCTTCGCGGGCGGCTACTCGGCGGGCTACTACAGCTACAAGTGGGCCGAGGTCCTCTCGGCCGATGCGTTCGGAGCCTTCGAGGAGGCTGGTCTCGGGGACGAGGCCGCGCTGGCGGAGACCGGGACGCGCTTCCGCGACACGGTCCTGGCCCAGGGAGGCAGCCGCCACCCCATGGAGGTCTTCCGGGACTTCCGGGGCCGCGAGCCCTCCACCGAGGCCCTGCTGCGCCACACGGGCCTGGCCTGACCCCTCCACTGCCCCATGGCGCGACACACTGTCGCGCGAGCGGGAGCCGACACGAGCCGGCCCACACCCCGGCGTCGGCCCGTGGCTATCCTCAAGGCATGGGAGTGCTCCCTGACTGCCACCTGATCCGCCGCCGGGTCCTGCACCTCCGTGCCCTGGCGTCCCCGCTGCTGGGCCCGCTCGTGCTCGTGGCCCTCGCGCCCGCGGCCGCGGCCCAGCTGGGGCCCCCGCCGGTCCCGGCGGAGAACCCGATCACCGAGCCCAAGCGCCTGCTCGGCAAGGCCCTCTTCTGGGACGAGCAGCTGTCGAGCGACAACACCGTGGCCTGCGGGACCTGCCACATCCCCGGGTTCGGCGGCTCGGACCCGCGCGCGGACCTGCTGGGACGCGACCCGGGCCTGGACGGCGTCGTGGGGACTGCCGACGACAAGGTCGGCTCGCCCGGCCTGGTGTCGACCGACGCCACGGGCGACTACAGCCCCCACCCGGTGTTCGGGCTCGAGCGCCAGATCACGAGTCGCTCCGCGTCGAGCCCCATCGGCGCCGCGCACTTCTTCGAGCTCTTCTGGGACGGCCGTGCCGAGGGCACGTTCTTCGATCCGGAGACCGGCGGCGTCGCGATCGCCAACTACGGCGCTCTCGAGAGCCAAGCGGTCGGCCCGATCGTGTCGTCGGTCGAGATGGCCTACCCCGGCCGCACCTGGGACGACGTGCGCGAGAAGCTCGAGCGCGTGGAGCCGCTCGCGCTCGCGAGCGACCTCAACCCCGACCTGGTGCAGATCCTGGGGATCGCCCCCACCTACCCGGACCTGTTCACCCTCGCCTTCGGCGACCCCGCCATCACGGCGAAGCGCATCGGGTTCGCCCTGGCCACGTACCAGCGCACGCTGAACCCCGACCAGACCCCCTGGGACCAGTGGGTCCTGGGCGTGCCCGGGGCCATGACCTCGCAGCAGCACGCCGGCTGGCAGGCCTTCCAGAACGGCAACCTCAAGTGCGCCGTCTGCCACGTGCCGCCGCTGTTCTCGGACGGCTCGTACCGCAACCTGGGCCTGCGCGACATCGCGGAGGACGCGGGACGCCAGGAGGTCACCGGCGAGTTCAGCGATCGCGGCAAGTTCAAGACGCCCTCGCTGCGGAACGCTGGGCTCCGCCCCCGCTTCTTCCACAACGCCGACCCGACCTGGTCGAACCTGTTCCTGTCGGTGTTCTTCTACAACCAGGGCGGCGGGCTGTTCCTCGACAACAAGGACCCGCTGCTCGCCGGCATCGTGATGAGCCCCCAGACGGCGGCCGACATCACCGAGTTCATCTCCGGCGCGCTGACGGATCCCCGCGTCGCCGCCGAGCCGGAGCATTGTTGTTCGTCAGTCCACCATCTCT
>WTJQ01000275.1 GCA_011524785.1 Planctomycetota bacterium
CCCAGGGGGACCCCGCGTACGCCCGCGAGGTGGAGGGCAGGATCGATTCCCTGGGACTGACGGAGCACGTCCGCCTCCTCGGCCCGGTCCCTCACGACCGGATGCCGGAGGTGTTCGCGCGCTCCACGGCGTTCCTGTCGACGAGCCGGACCGGCAGCGTCGACAAGGTGGTCCTCGAGGCGATGGCCACGGGACGCCCCGCCGTCACCTCCAACGCGAGCTTCGAGTGGGTCTTCGAGCCCCTGGGGCGCGAGCTCTCGGAGCAGCTGCGCTTCCCCGAGGGGGATGCCGGCGCTCTGGCGGCGCGGGTCGAGGGCCTGCTCGCGCGAGGCCGGGTGGAGCGGGACACGCTCGGCCGCGAGCTCCGGAGCCTGGTCGAGGAGCGGCACGAGGTCGACCGCCTGATGCAGCGCCTGGTGGAGACCATGGAGGGGCCGCGGCCATGAGTGACCCCATCGCGGGGACCTCCGCCGGCCCCGTTGCCGATCTCGCCGCCGCTCCCGTGCGCGTGGACGTCGTCGTGGTCTCCTGGAACGTGCGCGACCGTCTCCGCACGTGCCTGGCCGGGCTGCTGGAGGACTGCCCGGGGCTGGAGCTCGACGTCGTGGTCGTGGACAACGCCAGCGACGATGGCAGCGCGGACCTGGTTGCGGAGGAGTTCCCCTCCGTGCAGCTCGAGCGAAACGCGGCGAACGTCCTGTACGCGCCGGCCGTCGTCCAGGGGGCGCGGCGGGGCGAGGCCCCCCTGCTGCTGCTGCTGAACCCCGACTGCGAGCTGGCAGCCAGCCAGCTGCTCGAGCTGGCCGCGGCCCTCCAGGCGGACCCCCAGCTGGCCGCCGTCGCCCCCAGGCTCTGCCACGCCGACGGCTCCACCCAGGCCGCGCTCATGGATCACCCCGGCTTCTGGAGCCCGCTCTTCTTCGGCACGCCCCTGGAGCGCTGGTGGCCCAACAGCCCGGAGCTCCGGCGGTGGTTCTGCCGCGAGCGGGACCTCGAGCGGGACCAGGACTGCCCACAGCCGCCGGCCGCCTGCTTCCTCGTCCGGCGGAGCGTGTGGGAGGAGCTTGGCGGCTTCGACGAGCGGCTCGAGCTGTTCTTCAACGACGCGGACCTCTGCACGCGCATGGCGGCCGCTGGCCAGCGGATTCGTTATCTGGCGTCGGTCGGCGTGGTGCACCACACGGGGAGCTCCACGGCGCAGCTCCCCGACTTCGCCAGTCACTGGCACCGCGATCGCCTGCGCTACCACCGCAAGCACTTCGGAGTCCTCGCGGTCCCGTTCGTGAAGCTGTGCACGTCCTGGGCCCTGGCGGACCATCTCCTCAGCGGGCTCGTGCGACGGCTGCGGGGTGGCTCCGCGGACCCGGCGCTTCCGCTCCTCCGCGCGTGGGGGCGCTTCCTCCTCCAGTGACGCGCGCGCTCGAGACGATCGCGGTCCGGTCCGCCCTGACCGAGCCCCTCCACCGGGTGCTGGGCTGGATGCTGTCCCATCGTGACGGGGAGGGCGCCATCGTCTGCCCCTTCCACCGGATCGAGCACACGGGCAAGAGTGCGGGGGCCGCGGTGCTCGCCTGCGCCCTGGCGCGCCACGACCCCGAAGCCGACCACGAGGCGCTCCTCGAGGTCGCGCGGCAGCAGGCCCGACGCATGGTCGCGCGCCTCGAGCGCGAGGGGGAGAGCACCTGCTTCACCTTCCGGCCTGGACGACACGACCCCTACAACTGCTCGAACTCCGTGATCGACGGAGGTGCGTGCAGCGATGCCCTGGCAGAGGTCGTGCAGACCTTCGGGGACCGCCTCGCATGCGAGGAGCGTGAGGCCTTCGTCCGCGCGTCCGTGCTGGGAGCGCAGACGTACCTGCGCTACTGCGTGCTCGACAAGGGGATCCCCGCTCAGAAGGCCTGGGCCCTCACGGGTGTCGCGCAGGCCCACGCACTGTCCGGTCATGAGGTCCTCGAGCTGACGGTGCGCGAGGGGGCCACGATCCTCGACGCGCTGACGCGGGCCGACGGCAGCGTCCCGTACCACCCCGTCGAGGGAGGCGCCGGCCATCCAGGAGCCAGCGATGCCTCCGCCTTCTACCAGTCCCGCGTGACGGGCTTCCTGGCCTTCGCCCTGGAGCGTGCCGGACTCGATCCCGCAGCCAGCCCCTGGCGGGGCCAGCTGGAGCGCGGCCTCGACTTCCTCGTCGGCCTCATCGGGCCCGACGGCATCAAGCCGGGCCTGCTCGAGGCCAAGCCGTGGTACTGGGGCGCGACGCACGAGGTCGCCAGCCATCCCTTCGATCTCTACGCCCTGGCGATTGGGGTCAGGGCCCTGGGGCGCAGCGATTGCGCTCCGGCCCTCAGGGCCAGCTGGCGCGCCTGGGTCGACCTCCTCGAGGCCAGCGGTGCTCCGCAGAGCCACCGCCCCGGGCCCGGGCGGGAGCCGAGCTACCAGTGCCCGACGTTCTGGGCCGGGCACGCGAGCTGGGCCGCGCGCGCGCTGCCTGCTCTGGAGCAGGTCTGGGACCAGCCCGAACCCGAGGCGCCCGAGCTCGGCGTTCGCCTCTTCGCGGATGCACAGCTGGCCCGCCTCGATGCTCCCGGGGTGGTGGCCTGGGTCCGGGGTGCTCGTCCTCCCGGCAATCTGCACCATGGCAGCCCTGGCGGAGCCGGGCTCCTGCGGGTCGTGGCGCGCTCCACCGGCGCCGAGCTCGTGGAGCGCTGCAGGCTGGGCGGGCACCAGGAGGGCGAGTGGACGGCGCGGAGCGGTGCCCCCTCCCTGACGCGTGGCCTGCGCGCGAACGGCTCGGAGGCGCGCTTCGCCACCTGGCTCGCGCGCAATGCCGCGCGGGGGGGCGGGCCGCTCGCCGGTCTCCGGCCCCTGGCGTCCTTCGGCCTGCGTGGCCTCGCGGCCTTCGCGGGGCCGAGGGTCTCGACCGCGTTCGATCGCCAGGCCTCGCTCGAGGCCGTGCCTGGAGGCGTCCGCGTTCGCGCGGTGCCCTCCTGGCGCGATGGCACGCGGGCCCCGGTTGCCGCGATCGAGCGGCGGTTCACCGTCTCGCAGGACGGGCTCGAGGTGGACGAGGCTGTGCAAGGCGCGCCGGGACCGCTTCGCTACCGCGCTCCGGTCCTGTCCGAGGTGCTCCGGCAGGAGCCGGGCGAGGTCCGCTGGCGGCTGCGGGGTACGGAGGCTCGGTCGTGACCGGACAGGCCCCCTCGATCGCCCTGGTGACCGCGGCGCGGAACGAGGAGGCGAACCTCGGCCGCACCCTGGCCTCGGTCGTCGCGCAGACCGTGCGGCCGCGCCGCTGGGTCGTGGTCAGCGATGGGTCGACGGACGCGACCGACGCGCTCGTCGCCGCGGCCGCGGAGGAGCATCCGTGGATCCACCTGGAGCGCGTGGAGGGAGGCCAGGAGCGGGACTTCGCCTCCAAGGTGCATGCGCTGCAGCACGGCCTCGAGGTCCTCGGGCCGCTCGAGGAGGACTTCGTCGGGGTGCTCGATGCGGACGTCGTCCTCGAGCCCCACCACTTCGAGACGCTCGTGTCCACCTTCACCGCAGAGCCCACGCTGGGGCTCGCGGGAGGCCAGGTCTGGGAGGAGTACGACGGCCAGCGCGTGCTCCACGACAACGCCGTGGACTCGGTGGCTGGCGCGGTCCAGCTCTTCCGCAGGGAGGCCTTCGAGGCCACCGGGGGCTTCCGCCCGCTCCGCTCGGGGGGCGAGGACACGGTCGTGGAGCTGGAGGTGCGCGCAGCGGGCTGGACCACGCGCACCCTGCGCGACCTCCCCGTCACGCACCAGGGCCGGGTCATCAGCGGTCGTGGGGGCGTCCTGCACCTCCGCTTCCGGCGCGGCTGGAACAACTGGCTGCTCGGCTACCACCCGCTGTTCGCCCTAGTGGCGGTTGGCTATCGCATGGGGGATCGTCCCTGGGGGCTGGCGGGCCTCGCCCAGCTCGCGGGCTACCTCGTGGCCTCCGTCCGCCGCCCCGCCCGGCCCGTGTCCCTGGAGACGGTGGCCTTCCTCCGGCAGGAGCAGCTGGGGAAGCTGGGGCGGCTGGTCCTGCGCGGGGACCGCGGCCGCTGAGCCACCTGCGGCGCGGGCCCCCGGCACGGGGCCGCCAGCGCGACTCCCGGGCGCGCGAGGCCTCGGCGCGAACGCTGCCGCCGGCGTCGCTTCCGCTGGTCGCCACTCCCTACGATGACGGCATGCAGGCCAGGGCTGAGCCGGGGACGGGCCCCCTGACCTCCGTGCGCGCGGGGGTCAGCGCCGGAGCCATTGGGGGGCTGATCGCCATGCTCCTCGAGGGGGCGCTGGCAGGTGCCGGGGTGGACCCCAGCGCCTTCGTCTATCAGGTCCGCGCGCTCGGCCTCGACGGCGCCCTCGAGCTGGGCTCCTTCTCCACGGCGCGCGGGCTGAGCCTGCTCGTCGCCTGGACGGTCGGCTTCACCCACTACTGCTGGGGGGGCATGGTGGTGGGCGCGCTCGCGGGGCTCCTGGCTCACCCGCTCCTGCGCAGGCACTCGATGGTCGGCCGCTACGAGCGGCTCCTCGGGGGGCTGCTCGGGCTGTGGGGAGGACTGCTCGCGATTTGGTGGGCACGCCAGCTCGTCCTGACCGGGGCCCCGTTCCTCCACCCCGGGCGCCTGGCCCTGGCGGGCGGGCTCCTGCTCCTCGGCCAGCTCGCCGGTCGCTCCGTGGGCTGGTTCCGGCGGAGGACCCCGCGCGCCCTGCGGCTCCTGTCGGTCGGCGCCGTGCTCGTGCTGCCCCTCGTCGGCGCCCTCCTCCAGAGATCGCTCTCCGCCGAGTCCGAGCGAGGGCGGCTCAACGAGCGCAACCGGGATCTGCCCAACGTCCTCGTGGTCGTGGTGGACGCCCTGCGCCACGACATGTTCGGGTTCCGTGGGGATCCGACCCTCCAGACGCCGCACCTGGATGCCCTCGCTTCCGAGAGCGCCGTCTTCACCGCGGCCCGGGCCCAGGCGCCGTTCACCTGGACGAGCTTCGGCTCGCTGCTCACCGGCAAGCTGCCTCGGCGTCACGGGCTGATCATGATGAAGCCGGGCGTCCAGATGGGACGCAACGCCACCTTGGCGGTGCTCCTGCAGGGTCACGAGCGCGCGGACGGCAGGCGACTCGAGGAGGGGGACTTCGCCACGGCGGCGTTCATGACCGGGACGGTCAGCCAGGGCTCGGGGCTCCTCCAGGGCATCGATCGCTACACCGAGGCCCTGGTCGGGCACGGCCTCGTGGACCTGCACGACCCCTGGAGCGAGTTCCGCTCGCGCCTCGTCCCCTGGCTGTTCGGCTCCAAGGCGGCGCAGCACGGAGGGAGCAGCTACGTCGTCGATCGCACCATCGACTGGCTGCGCGAGCACAGGGGCCGCCGGTTCATGGGCCTCGTCCACCTGTACAGCACGCACACCGACTACACCTGCCTCGAGCTCTGCGATCCGGAGAGTCCCGCCTACCAGCCCTCCGGCGTGAACACGGATCAGCTCAAGCGGATCATGCGCGGGGAGGAGGAGCTCACCTCCGAGAAGGCGCGCTTCATCCGGGATGCCTACCGCGGAGGCATCGTGCGCGCCGACCGGGACATCGGCCTCCTGGTGGCCGAGCTCGAGGAGTCCGGGCTCCTGGACGACACGATCCTCGTGGTCACGAGCGACCACGGGGAGTCGCTGGGGGAGCATGGCCTGTGGGAGCACAACTGGATGGTGGAGGAGAACCTCCGCATCCCCCTGCTGATCCGCGACCCGACGGAGCGCCTCCCCCCGGGGGAGCACGACGTCCGCGTGGACCAGATCGACCTCGTACCCACGCTCCTGGACCTGCTGGGGCTCGCCCCGCTGGAGTCCGCGGACGACCTCGCTCGCGCCGGCCTCGATCCGCGCAGCGAGGACGCCGACGTGCGGGACCGCGTCTGGGCGGCGGTGGATGGACGCTCCCTCGTCCCCGTCGTCGAGGGGGACCTCGCGGAGGCGCGGCCCTGGTCCTCGAGCCTGAACGGCCCCTTCCAGGCCGTGACCGACGGCCGCTGGAAGCTCGTGGTGGCCTCGCAGCGGGTTCCGGGCAGGGTGGAGGCCGAGGACGGCTTCCGCTGCGACATCGTCGAGGGCGCCCACGAGAGCTGCTCCCTGCTGCACGAGGACCACTGGGCCGGTTGGTGGCGCCGGTCCCTCGAGGACCGCACGCGGGACGCCCTGACGGTGCGCCTCTTCGACCTGGAGATCGACCCTGCGGAGCGGGTCAATCTCGCGCTCCTCGCGGGCGCAGAGGAGCGTGCGGCGGCGGCCCACGCCGCGCTTCGCGCCCTCGACGCGCGCATGCCCCTCCGCGCGGACGTGATCGAGCGGTCGCCGCTCGACGCGGAGCTCGACCTCTTCGAGCGCCTGGGGTACGGCGGGGGCGGCGAGTGAGCGCGCGCCCGCCGATCGCGCTCGTTGCGAACGCGCGCATGCCGAGCCAGCGCGCCCAGTCCCTGCAGGTCGCGCAGTGTGCTGGCGCGTTCGCGCGCGCGGGCGCCGCGACCACTCTCCTGCATGCACGGCGGCGTGACACCCCGCGGCAGGCGGCCGAGGCCCTCCTGGACCTCTATGGGGTTCCGGCGGGCGCACGGCCCGGGATCGAGGACGTGGCGTGCCTGGACTGGATCGACTGCGTCCCGCGCAGCCTCCAGTTCCTGCCGGCGCGGCTCCAGGAGTACTCCTTCGCCGCCGCGGCGGTGCGCAGGGTGAGGGCCCTCTCGCCGGACACCCGCATCTACACGCGGGAGTCCGAGATCGCGGGGCGGCTGGCTGGCCGGCCGGGGCTCTTCCTCGAGATCCACCGCGTGCCCGGGCACGCCGTTCGCCGGGCCGCGCTCCTGCGCGCCGTCGAGGCGGGAGCCGGGGTCGTGGCGATCAGCGGCGGCGTGGCCGAGGACCTGGCCGAGCTGGGGGTGCCCGAGGACAGGGTCCGCATCGAGCACGACGGCTTCCAGCCGGAGAGATTCGCGGGCCTGCCCACTCGCGAGGAGGCACGCGCAGCCCTGGGCCTCGAGGCTGAGGCCCCCATAGTGGTCTACTTCGGCGGGCTGCTCCGGTGGAAGGGTGTCGACGTCCTCGTCGAGGCCGCACGGCGGCTGGCCGGGGTCCAGGTGGTGATCGCTGGAGGCATGGAGGCCGACGTGGCTGCTCTGCGCCGAGGAGCCGAGGGCGTGCAGGGCGTGAGGATCGACGGCTTCCAGGAACCCGGCCGCGCTTCGCTCTACCTCGCGGCCGGGGACGTGACGGTGGTCCCCAACCGTGCCGAGCCTGCGATCAGCGCGCGCTACACCTCGCCGCTCAAGGTGTTCGAGGCCATGGCGGTGGGCCTGCCCATGGTGGTCAGCGACCTCCCGAGCCTGCGCGAGGTGCTCACCGAGGAGCAGGCCGCGTTCGTCCCGGCCGAGGATCCGGCGGCTCTCGCCAGCGCGCTCGAGAGTCTGCTCGCGGACGAGGAGCTTCGGGCCGCGATGCGGGGGGCCCTGCTCAGCGCGGCCCCTCTCCACACCTGGGACGCCCGGGCGACGCGCCTGCTCGACTGGATGGAGGCGGCCGCATGAGGGTCCTGTACCTGACGGACTCCCTCTCGGACCTCGATGGGGTCGGCCGCTACGCGATGGGGCTCATCGGCGCCTGCCAGAGGCTGCGGCCGGAGCTCGAGCCGCGCATCCTCCTCGCGCGGAAGCACCGCCCGACCTCCGCGCTCGTTCCCCCGGACTGGCCCGTCCAGGTCGCGCTCCCGCCGGACTACTTCTACTACATGAGCCCCGCACGCTTCGGCGTGTGGCGCGCGGTCGGGACCTGGAACGTGTGGCGTGCGGCGCGGAACGTCGACCTCGTCCATGCCATCAAGGACTACCCGCACTCCCTCGTGGGGGTCGATGGCGCGCGGCTCGCGGGGAAGCCCTGCGTGGCGACGGGGCACGGGACCTACACGGTGCAGCCCGTGCTCTCGGAGCGACACGGCGAGCGGGCACGCCGCACCTATCAGCGCTTCGCGAGCCTGATCAGCGTCTCCAACTACACGCGGCGCAAGCTGCTCGAGGTGCTGCCTCCCGGGACGCTCGAGCCGGAGCGGGCCGTGGTGGTCCCCAACTGCGTCGACGCAGAGCGCTACTCCACCCCGGTGGTCCTGGACGGGCCGCGGCCCTGGCACGGCTTCCCGTTCACCTTGACCATCGGCGAGGTCAAGGAGCGCAAGGGGCACCACCTCGGGCTGGCGGCCTGGCTGGAGGCGGCGCGCGACCTCCCCGAGTGGCACCACGTGATCGTGGGGCGCTGCTCCGGGGACGCGTACGAGGCGCGCCTGCGAAGCATGGCGGCCGAGGCCGGGTGTGCGGAGCGCGTGCACTTCCTCGGGAACGTCTCCGAGGACGAGAAGGTCGACCTGGTGCAGCGCTGCGGCGCGTTCATCCATACGCCGGTGACCGCGGCCGACGGCGGCTTCGAGGGCTTCGGCATCGTCTACCTGGAGGCGAGCGCGGCGGGGCGTCCGGTCCTGGGGACCCTCGACTGCGGGGCCGAGGACGCCATCGTGGACGAGGTGACGGGCCTGCTCTGCCCGCAGGAGGTGCCCGCGATCGCGCGCGGCCTCCGAAGGCTGCTGACGGACGAGGCCCTCCGGACCCGGCTCGGGGAGGCTGGCCGGGCGCATGCCGTGGAGAACACCTGGGAGCGGAACGCGGAGCAGGTCCTGGAGCTCTACGACCGGGCCCTGGAGGGCCGGCGGTGAGGATCCTCTTCCTGGCCGAGCTCGCCGACCCGCGCGTCGGGTCCTGGAGCCGGCTGACCTTCGACCTGGCGGGCGCTCTCCAGGCGCAGGGCCACGAGTGCCTGGTGGTGGGGGCCGTGCGCTCGGAGGAGGAGGCTGGCGAGTCCGAGGTGATGGGCGTGCCCGTGACGAACCTCGTCTCGGACTACCCGGTGCGCTGGCGTGCCTGGCGAAGCCTGCACAACCCGGTCATCGACGCGCCGCTGGCGGCACTGCTCGAGCGCTTCCGCCCCGACGTCGTCCATGCTCATGGCCTGCACACGCACCTGGGCTATCACGCCCTGACCCAGGCACGCGAGGCCGGTGCCGCAGTGGTGCTGACCGCCCACGACGTGATGACCTTCTGCTACCAGAAGCTCACCTGCTTCCACGGCGGGGAGGAGGCTCGTGGCCAGGAGCACGACGTCGTGGCGCGGGCGAGCAAGTGCATCCCCTGCCAGCGCCTCCGCTTCCGGCCGGGTCGCAATGCACGCATCCGCAGCGTCCTGGAGCGGGACGTGCATCGGGTGACGGCCGTCTCGAACGCGCTGGCAGAGGTGCTGCGCGCGAACCGCGTGCCGGTGCATGCCACGGTCCACAACGGCCTGGCCCTGCGGGATCGCCTGCCCACCGAGGAGGCGGTCCGCTCCCTGCGCGAGCGGGTCGGGGCCGGTGACCGGCCGCTCCTGGCCATGGGAGGGCGCCTGCACACGCAGAAGGGGGTTGGGAAGCTGCTCGAGATGCTCGCCCTGCTCGCGCCGCGGCACCCCGACCTCGGCCTGCTGGTGATGGGCCGCCGCGAGGTCTACGACGCGGAGTTCGCGGGGCAGGCCCGGGCTCTCGGCGTTGACGCTCGCGTGGTGCCGACCGGCTGGCTGGAGGGCGACGACCTCCCGACCGCCTATGCCGCGGCCGACGTGTTCGTCACGCCCTCCATCTGCTTCGACACGTTCGGGATGGTGAACCTCGAGGCCATGGAGCACAGCAAGCCCGTGGTCGCCACGACCTTCGGCGGGTCCGCCGAGGTGGTCGAGCACGGCGTGACGGGCTTCATCGCGAACCCCTACGACGTGGAGGGCTTCGCGGCTCACCTCGACAGGCTCCTGACGGACCGTTCGATGGCCCGGTCGATGGGGGAGGCGGGCCGGGCGCGCCTGAACGACCGGTTCACGCTTGGGCACATGGTGGAGGGGTTCCTCGACCAGTACGACCGTGCCCTTGCGGCGGCTGGCCGCAGCTGACGCCGCCTGCCCTCGGGATCTTTGCGATCTCTTCAGGGCCCCCGGGCTGGCCGGCGTGGCGCAATCCTCACGCGCGGGGTAGAGTTCGTCTTCAGGACGGGCTGGCCAGAAACCGACGGGAAACCCTGAGGGCAGGGGCCTCAACGGTCGATCTGACTCATTCCGGGCCCCTCCTCTATCGATCCATGCGCAAGACCCTGCTGACCTACGTCAAACCCCACGTCCAGGAGGACCCGCTGTCCATGATCCTGGGCATCGGCTACCTCGGGGCCATGCTCGAGCGGGAGCAGATCCCAGTCGAGCTCCACGACGAGCGCGTGGGGTCCGACGCGGACATGAAGGCCGCGATCGAGCGGAACGACGTGATCGGCTTCTCGGCCCTCACGCCGAACATCCGCCGCGCCATCGCCTGGGCCAAGTACGCCAAGGAGAAGGGCAAGATCACGATCATGGGAGGCCCGCACGCGTCGGTCGACCAGGGCGTCTTCCTCGACAGCGGGCACTTCGACTACGTCCTCAAGGGCGAGGCCGAGTACACCCTGCCCCAGCTGCTGAAGGGCATCGAGGCCGAGGACGAGGCGGCGATCAGTGAGGTGCCTGGCGTCGCGAGCATGCGCGACAACGAGCTGTGGGTGGACAACCCCGCTCCGCCGCTCATCAAGAAGCTCGACGAGCTCCCGGCTCCTGCGCGGCACCTGCTGCCCATGGAGTCCTACTTCCAGAACAACCCCGAGCACCTCGTCTACATCTTCACGACGCGGGGCTGTCCCTTCAAATGCATCTTCTGCCAGAAGGAGCTGACGGGCCGGGGCTTCCGCGTGCGCTCGACCGAGGCGATCGTCGACGAGCTCGAGCACATCATCAAGACCTACGACCCGGGCGTGATCCTGTTCGTGGACGAGATCCTGACCCTGCGGAAGAAGCGCATCCACGAGATGTGCGACGAGATCCTGCGCCGGGGCCTGAAGTTCGAGTGGGTCGCCAACACGCGCGCGGACTGCGTGGACTACCCGCTGCTCAAGCACATGCACCGGGCCGGCTGCCGCCGCATCTACTACGGCTGGGAGTCCGGGAGCCAGCGCATGCTGGACACCCTCAAGAAGGACCTCACGCCCGAGGTGATCATCAACGCGGCGCGGATGACCCGCCGCGCGGGGATCTGGGCCAAGGTCTACCTGATCGTCGGCTCGCCCGGTGAGACCGAGGAGGACGTGAAGGAGACCGAGAAGGTGCTGCGCCTCGCCGGTCCCGACCTGATCCGGATCTCGGTGTTCAACCCGCTCATCGGCACGGAGTCCTGGGACGCCTACGAGGCCAACCTCGACCTGAGCGACCTGTCCGAGAACTACGTGTCCTCGAACCGTTCCGGCTACAAGCACGAGCACTTCAGCCAGATCGAGCTGGAGGAGCTGCGCAAGCGCATGGTGCGCTCCTACGAGCAGTGGTACTACTCCATGCCGCAGCGCGTGAAGCGCGTGTGGGAGCGGGCCCTGTACTACAGCGAGAACCCCGTCTACGGTCGCAAGCGCCTTGGGCGCATGCTCGGTCTCGTGCCGCCGCCGCAGCGCCACGTGGTGACGCACCACCACTGATCCCTGGGCCTCCCCGAGAGGCCGCTGGGTCCCGCGCCGGGGGCGCTCGCTTCTCGCGGGCGCCCCCGGCCCCGTTCGGCGAGGGCACCGGGCGGGCGGCGCACTCCTTGCGAAGGGGGAACTCGACGGCCGAGCGGCCCCGACCGCGAGGCCCGCGCGTGCGCGGCCGCCCGTGACTGCGGCATCGTGTCGCGAGCCGCGCGCTCGTGGATGGACGCGGAGCGGATCGAGCGGCATCCTCCGCTCACGCCCCCGGATGGGGCCAACCCAGGAGAGCGACCATGGTGGACACCAGCGTGTGGGGAAGCGCGAGCTTCGACAACCAGGCGGCGAGTGCGTGGATCGAGGCCTTCGCCGAGGAGCCGACGGACAGCGGACTGGAGGCGGCCCTGCGCGGCTGGCCCGCCGACCAGCGGATCGAGGCCGCGAGGGTGGCGATCGCTGCGGCAGAGGCCGTGGCTGCCTGGCGCGGCGCCGCCTCGCCGGAGCTCCCGGCCTCGCTGGGGCGCTTCACCTTCGGGCGCTCGGAGGGGCTGCCCCCCGAGCTGCTGCGCCGGGCCCGCAGGACCGTAGCGGCGATCCGCGACGTCTCCTCCCTCCGCGATCACTGGCGGGCGCGCGGTCGGCTGCAGGACTTCGAGGGCCGGATGGACGACCTCGTGGCCCGGCTGGGCGGTCGGGTCGCCTGAGGCGCCCCGTCCCAGCCGGGGCCCCGCTGGCTAGGCCAGACCCGCGTCGACCGCGGCCAGGACGGCGGCCTCCAGCTCGGCCGCTCGCGCGTCGAGGGTGGCCGCATCGCTCAGGTAGTCCGAGCGCGCCGCCTCGTCGGTGAGGTCCTTCGCGTTGATCCGGACGTTGAGCAGGGCGCCGCGCGCGGCGAGCCGCGCGCACAGGGCGCCCACGCCCGCGTCGGAGAGGGAGGCCTGCAGACCGTCGGTCGCCATGAGCTGGCAGACCTCGAGGGCCTCCAGGGACGCGCGCATCACCTGGAGGGGGACCTCGATGGCGAGCCGGGTCGCGGCCTGGATCGCCTCCTTCCGCGCCTCATCGCCCTCGACCCGCCAGGCGGCCATGATCTCGTTGAACGCATCGGTGTCGCGGTCGACCAAGGCCGTCAGCTCGCTGTGGCAGCGCTTGCCCCGCTCCGCGACCTCCGAGAACTCCTCCCAGCGGTCGTCCCAGCCTCGCTTGTGGCTGGAGAGGTTGGCGACCATCGTGCCCAGGGCTGCGCCCAGGGCGCCGACGGCGGCGGCCACCGAGCCTCCCCCGGGGGCGGGCGACTCGGAGGCGGTCTCCTCGATGAAGCCGCCGAGCGTCCGGTCGACGAGCCGGGACCGCGCGGCTCGGCGTGCGATCGCGTACTCGATGACCTTCTCGTCCGGGTCGAAGGGGCCGAGCTCGTCGAGGCCCATGGACTTCACGGCGATGTGCACCAGCTCGCGGTCCGGCACGCCGGTCGTTCGGTGCTGCAGCCGCAGGTAGTGCCGGCCTGCGTCGAGCAGCGCCTCCAGCGGGACGAGGCCGACGGCCTCCGAGCCCGTGACGCGCAGGCCGCGGGCGCGGGCCCTGGCATCGCACTCGTCGAAGGCCACGTGGAGGGGCGTGACGGCGAGGTCGGTCAGGTTCATGGAGACCTGGGCCACGCCGTACTCCTCGATGAACCAGCCGATGCCCTTCACGCAGCGGAGGCTGCCCGGCTTCCAGACGGGCTCGCCGGCCTCGTCCCGGACGATCTCGCCGGTCAGCGGGTCGGGCTCGCGGAGGATGCGTCCCTTCTCCCGCACGTCGAAGGCCACGGCGTTGGCCCGGCGCGGGCTCGTGGTGTTGAGGTTGACGTTGTAGGCGATCAGGAAGTTGCGCGCGCCCACGGCGGTCGCGCCCCAGGCCGGGTCGAAGGTGGCCGGACCGAAGTCCGGCGCGTGGTCGCCGCTGGCCAGTCGTCCGGGCAGGGCCTCGTACTCGCCGGCCCGCACCTTGGCCAAGTTCCGACGCTCGGGTCGCGTGGCGGCACTCTCGTACAGGTAGACGGTGCGGCCCTGCTCCTCGCCGAGCCGCTGTCCCAGGGTCCGTGCGTAGGCCACGCACTCCTCCATGGTGACCCCGCGCACCGGCACGAGGGGGCAGACGTCCATGGCGCCGAACCGGGGGTGCTCCCCCTCGTGCTGCGCCATGTCGATGCGCTCACCGGCGGCGCGGGCTGCAGCCAGGGCCCCCTCGATCACGGCCTCGGGAGCCCCCACGAAGGTGAAGACCGTTCGGTGGGTGGCCTTCCCGGGGTCCACGTCGAGGAGCCAGACGCCGTCGACCCCCTCGATGGCTGCGGCGATGGCGTCGAGGGTCGCCTGGTCACGGCCCTCGCTGAAGTTCGGTACGCACTCGATCAGTCGGTCCATGGGAGCGGCCTCCGCCGCACCGGCACTCTACGGATGGGTCGCGAGCGCTGCGAGGTCTTGACTCGGGGGCTCCAGGCCCCACGATCGCGTCATGGAGACCGCTGAGACCCCCGTCCTCGCCCGCGTCCAGGGCCCAGACGCCCTGCCGCTGCAGGTGGGCCTCTACGAGACCGCCTTCGGCAAGGCCGATGGGGACCAAGTCCTGCCATGGCGCTATACGGCCTCGCCCCACGGCCCCTCGATCACCCTCCTGA
>WTJQ01000489.1 GCA_011524785.1 Planctomycetota bacterium
CAACATGTGGTGGGAGGACACCAGCGGCGACGACCGCTCGGCCTGGGTCCGGAACACCGGCAACGGCTGGGCCCAGAACAAGGTCCTGCCGATCGCGCCCGACGTGATCTCGGGGCAGCAGGCGTTCAACAGCACCGTCGTGCGCATCCGGAAGCTCTCGTGACGGCGGAACTGGAGGAGGAGCGCGCCCTGGTCGCCCTCACCCGCTGGGTGGGGGAGACCCTGCTGCGCGAGCTCGACGGAGACGCGCTGGCCGCCCTCCGCGCAGCGCCGGTGGCCGAGGCGCTGGCGGCGCACGGCCTGGGCCTGCCTGCGGAGGCCGAGGAGGACGCCTGGCTCGACGAGCGGGCCGCGGACTTCCACGACCTCTTCCTCAGCCCGACGGGGGCGCCCCTCGTGCAGTCGCTCTGGCAGGAGGGACGCTACGAGGGAGGCGCCGCGGGTCGCGTGCGGCAGCTGGCCGAGAGCCTGGGGCTCAGCCTCGATGCGGAGGCCGCGCGAGGCGCGGCGCCCGATCACCTGGGCTGCATCCTGCTGCTCTGGGCGGAGGCCCGCGGGCGCGCGCCCGAGCACGAGCAGGCCCTCGCCCAGGACCACCTTCGCTGGGCCCTGGCTCCCCTCGGACGCCTGCAGGCGCGCGGCGGGTTCTACGGCGCCCTCGCGCGCCTCACGGCCGAGCTCGTCGACGAGCTCGCGCCCGGCGGCTAGTCCGCCGCCCGGTCAGCGGTCTCGCCCGCGTCGAGGTCGAGGTCCAGCCGGGGCGGAAGCGCCTCCTCGGGCTCGGCGGCGAACAGCGGGCTCGGCTCGAAGCGCGCGACCTTCGCCAGCAGCACTCCCGGGAAGCTCTGGGTGCGCGTGTTCCACTCCGTCACCGAGTCGTTGAAGTGGCGGCGCGCGTGCGCCAGCTTCTCCTCGAGGGCCCAGAGGCGCCCGTGGAGGTCGAGGTAGAGCTCGCTGCTCGTCAGCTCGGGGACGCTCTCGTGCAGCAGCAGGACGCGTCGGACCGTCGCCTGGGCCTGCTCCTCGCCGGCGATCCGCTCCGCGAGCCCCTGCTGGCTGCGGATCCGCGTCAGGTCCTCCAGCAGGTCGCGCTCGTGGGCGGCGGCTCCCTTGACGACCGTCACGAGGTTCGGGACGAGGTCGGCGCGCATGGCGAGCTCGATCTCGATCTGCCGCTGGGACTCCCGCACCTGGTGCCGGAGTCGGATGAAGCGGTTGTAGGACAGGAGGGTCCACTGGAGGGCGAGCACCCCGAAGCCGACGAGGCCGGGTAGCACCCAGTCCTCGGGCGCCCGCACCTGCGTGGCGACGGCGACCGCTCCCGTGCCTGCGAGCGCGGGGAGCAGCAGGGCGAACGCGAAGATCCACGTCTCCTTGCTCTCGGCCTTCGCGACTCGCTCGTCGCGGTCCTTGAAGGTCACCAGGAGGGGCACCTCCTCGAGGGGGCCGAAGTCCCCCGCCTCTCGCCGGACGCCGAGCACGCTCACGGTTCGCCCAGGCTTCAGGACCGACGCCGTGTGGCGCCGCCGCGAGCCCTGGTAGTCGGTCCCCAGGGAGGTCCAGGCCTCGTTCTCGCCCTCCGTCAGGGCGACGTCGATGGAGTCCCCGTCGTCGAGGGTGAAGTCGCGCGACTCGTCCTCGGAGTGGACCGTGGCCCAGTAGGTCTCCGTCCGCGTCCGCCCCTTGGAGTCCCTGACGGTGCGCGTCTTCTTGTCCTCGATGCGGTACGTGAAGGCGATGCACTCCGCGTCGAACCACGGGCAGACGAGGGTGTCCTCCAGCAGCGCGCGGCCGCGCAGCCACGCGTCGTCATGGGTGGACAGGGCACGCACCGGCAGCTCGGGCGCGCGGCTCAGGATGTAGGTCCTGCGGTCCTGACGACCGAGCCAGGTCGCGAGTCCCCAGCCCGCCAGCACCCCGACGAGGGCGATCAGCAGGCCGACCTGAGGCGGCGTGAGGTTGGCGAGCATGGAGGCGTGAGCGCCTAGAAGCTGACCTTGGGCACCTCGCGCTGCTCCGGGCGCTCGATCTCGAACAGGGTCGCCTCCTGGAAGCCCATCGAGCCCGCGATGACCACCGAGGGGAAGGTCTCGCGCGCGGTGTTGTAGGCGGTGACGGCGTTGTTGAACGCCTGGCGGGCGAAGCCGACCTGGTTCTCGGTGTTGGTGAGCTCCTCCTGGAGCTGCAGCATGTTCTGGTTGGCCTTGAGGTCGGGGTAGGCCTCGGACACCGCGAACAGGCGCCCGAGGGCAGCGCCCATGCCGGCCTCGGCCGACTGCAGCGCGGCCATGGCGGCCGGGTCCCCGGGGGCGGCGGCCGCCGCGGAGACCGCACCGCTCGCGACCTGGCGCGCGGCCACGACGGCCTCGAGGGTCTCGCGCTCGTGCTTCATGTAGCCCTTCGCGGTCTCGACCAGGTTGGGGATCAGGTCGTAGCGGCGCTTGAGCTGGACCTCGATCTGCGCGAAGGCGTTCTTGTAGCCGTTGCGCTTCGAGACGAGTCCGTTGTAGGCGGCGATGGCCCAGAGGAAGACGAGGGCGAAGAGGCCCAGGGCGACGTACAGGGGGATCATGGCCGCATCCTGACGCGGCCCGGACTCCTGCGTCAAACAACCGCCCCGAGGGCGCGCCTACCGGAGGTTCCGCCTGCTCCGCCTCAGCGCGGCCCGGACTTGGCCGGCAGGATCGACACCATCGCCTCACCCAGCTCGCGCCCGACCTCCATGTAGGTCTCGGCGTTGTGGTTGTAGTGGTAGCCGCGGCCGTTGGGCGAGACGTCCTTCTCGCGCCACCACGGGCGGGCGTCGATGCAGCGGACGTTGTCGGCGAACTCCGGGTACTTGCCCGTGCGCCCGTCGACGGCGAGCTGCGCCTCGGCCACCTGGAGGCCGGGGCCCGCCAGGGCCTCGCCCCCGAACCCGATCGTGGCCAGCACGAAGCGCGCCTCGGGCGCGTCGAAGTCCTTGCGCAGGGTCTTGATCAGGTGCACGAGGTTCTGCTCGTAGCGGCTGGCCAGGGCAGGGTTCTGGTCCTTGTGTCCCTGCCACCACACGAAGCCCGCGATCTCGTAGCCCTGGCCCTCGTAGCCGGGCATGTGCTTCTCGAGCTCGGCCAGGACCTTCTTGGCGTTCGCCGTGTCGTCGTCGTACTGCTTGCCCGCGTACCAGTTGATGGGCTCCGGCTCGGTGCCCTTCTCCCACGAGTTCGGCGAGTCCTTGTAGCCGGCCCAGATGCGGCCCCCGTGCTCGAAGCGCTCGCTGCCCGGGGGCAGCAGGTCCCAGCCCAGGCTGCGGTTCCCGATGCAGGCCTTCAGCAGCAGCACCGGGGCCTCCGTCGCGTCCCCGACGAGGTGGCCGAAGGGCAGCTCCACGCCGACGAACCGATCCTTGACGGTCAGCGGGAAGTTGCGGTGGTTGACCGTGGTCTGGACGAAGTGGACATCGCCGCGCTCGACCCAGCCACCTTCCTCAGCGAGCAGCCAGGGGTACTTGCCCTGCTCGTGGACCAGGTTGAGCAGCGTTCCGGGCTTGTCCTGGGGGGCGATCTGGCCGTACC
>WTJQ01000177.1 GCA_011524785.1 Planctomycetota bacterium
GGTCGCGCCGATGTCAGGCAGGTCCGCGAACTGCTGTGCGCCCGCGCTCCCCGCCCAGAAGGCGCCCAGGGCGAGGACGGCGAGGCTCGGAGGGGCGGTCGGCATCGTTGGTGAGCTTTGCGGTCGAGACGTGCTCAAGCCAGGAGAGTTCGAGGGGCGCCGACCGCGTAGGAGGCGGGCGGCTCCGTGGACTATCGGAACAGCACCGAGATCCCGTCGCTCGTGTTGGAGGTGGTCCCGTCGCGGAACCACAGCTGGAAGTTCCAGGTCTCCCCGATGAGGATCTGGTCCTCGGGGGCGCCGCTGAAGTCCATCAGGTAGGCCCGCTCCCCGACGAGGTTCGTCTTCCGGAGCTGGACCATGTTCAGGTTGATCCGGACGATCGGCGCCCCGACGCAGAGGTTGCCCGCGGAGCCCGCGAAGCCGGGGACGAAGCCCTGGCTCTGGGACATGATGAAGTAGCTCCACTCCTGGATCGCGCAGCCCGTCGCGCGGAGGAGGAGGTCGCCCTGGGCCAGGACCGGAGTGCCCTCCACCGTCAGCGTCGCGGCGTTCCCGCTCGAGTTCGGGTTGGAGGTGCAGTAGTTCGCAGGGAAGCACGCGTCGGGCAGCCCGTCGCCGTTGAAGTCGTCCTCGGGCGCGAGCTCCTCGCAGGCGTCCAGCACCCCGTTGCCGTCACAGTCCAGGTCCGGGGTCGCCGCGAGCTCGCAGGAGTCGAGGACGCCATTGCCATCGCAGTCGAGGCTCGGGTCGTCGGCGATCAGGCAGGAGTCCAGGAGCCCGTCGAGGTCGCAGTCGAGGCTCGGATCCGCCTGGATCTCCAGGTGGTCCGCGATGAGGTTGGCATCGCAGTCGATGGAGTCGGACTCCACCACCGCCGCGCGCACGTCGGCCGCAAGGAGCACCTCCCAGGCACCGGCGCCCAGCCCCTCGCTCGCCACGAAGTCCTGGTCGGGGGCGGCACTGCCCGGCCCGCCGGGGCCGAAGTTCTCGTAGGTGGTCGGCTCGCCGTTGGCCCAGACGAACTGGCCCTCCGCGGCGAGGTCGTTGTAGCCCGTCCAGTGGGGCGTCCCCGCGAAGGCTGCCTGCAGCCAGGCGTCCTCGTACTCCGAGCGGATCGTGACGAGGTGGCCCCCGAGCTGCGCCGCCACCAGGTCCGCGGCCTGCCAGGTCGTCGGGGGGAGCGCGCAGTAGACGCGCTGGGTGATGGGCGAGCGGAACCAGTAGGGCCCTGCGCCCTCGCAGCTGTCGAGGACCCCGTTCTGGTCGCTGTCCCGCAAGGGGTCGGCCGCGATCTGGACCGCGTCCTCGACCCCGTCGCCGTCACAGTCCAGGCGCGTGGTCACGTTGCGGTGCCAGCGGACGCGATCGACGAAGCGACACGCCGTCAGGATATCGGTCGAGCCGTCCGCGTCGAGGTCGGCGATGACGACCTCGGTCGCATGGCGGAGGGTGTCCTGCCCTTCGTCGCTGTAGTCGACGAGCAGGGTGAAGTCGGCGAAGGTGCCGTCGCCCTCGTTCTCGTACCAGCCGAGCTCGTCGCTCAGCGCGAACGAGACCAGCACATCAGCGTCCCCGTCCATGTCGAGGTCACGGACGTCGAGGGCCCTCGGGTAGCGGCCCGGGCCGTCGTAGTAGGGCGGGCCTGGAACCTCCAGCATCAGGAAGTGAGGGCTCGTGAAGGTCCCGCCTCCCAGGTTCTCGAACCACGCCACGTGGTCCTGCCAGCTGTTCGTGTAGTGGTCGCGACCGGCGGAGACCACGTCGAGGTCCCCGTCCCCATCGATGTCGGCCACCCGCAGGTAGGTCGGACCGAGGGGCTGCTGCGAGATCAGCTCCTGAGGCCCGAACTGGCCGCCCCCGAGGTTCTCGTACCAGGCGACCTTGTCGTCGAGGCGGCTGGAGGACACCACGTCCAGGTCTCCGTCCCCGTCCAGGTCCGCGGCCTCGATGGCCTCCGGGGAGTCGACCTCGGTCGTGATGATCTGCAGAGGCCCGAAGTTCGCGGCGCCGAGGTTCTCGCACCAGGCAACCTTCTCCTGGCTGGCCTGGTTGGGGTTGCCTGGAAACACGTCGGCCAACAGCAGGTCGAGGTCGCCGTCCTCGTCCAAGTCCGCGAGGTGGACCAGCGCCGGATCCTCGACGTTGTTCGTGACCATGACGACGGGACCGAAGACTCCACCTCCCAGGTTCTCCAGTCGGCCGATCCGCTCAGCGTGCAGGTTGGCCATCACCACGTCCAGATCGCCGTCGCCGTCGAGGTCCCCACAGTCGAAGTCCCACGACCGGTTGAACGAACTGTTGTACGGCGGCGTGACGGGTCGCTGACCGCTGAACTCCCCCGCTCCGAGGTTCTCGTGCCACACGATGTCCCTGTCGTTGTAGTTGGAGCACACGACGTCCAGGTCGCCGTCCCCGTCGAGGTCCCTGGCCTGGATCGCGTTGACCTCGTGCGCCGGCAGCTCGTTGACGACCCGCGGCTCGGCGAAGGCGCCGGATCCCAGGTTCTCGCACCAGCTCACGATGCCGACGAAGGACTGGAACTCGGCCACGACCGTGTCGAGGTCGCCGTCGCTGTCGAAGTCGCCGGTCGCGACCGTGTGGGCACCCCGTGCGTTGCCATCGACCTCCTGGAGGGGCCCGAACGAGCCGCTCCCCTGGTTCTCGAACCACGTGACCCGGTCGTCGTCGTGGCTGGCACAGAGGACCTCGAGGTCCCCGTCCCCGTCGAGGTCGGCTGCGTGCACGCCCCAGGGCGCGAGGGTCTCGAGGGTCAGGACCTGCTCGGGTCCGAAGAGGCCACTGCCCAGGTTCTCGTGCCACGCAACCTTCGAATCGGCGTCGCTCGCGCTGACGACGTCGAGGTCCCCGTCCCCGTCGAGGTCGGCGGCATGGATCCCGCGAGCCCCGGCTGCCTGGGCCGTGACCACCTGCACCGCACCGAAGCCTGCGGCGCCATCGTTCGCCAGCCAGAACACGACGCCCGTGTCGAAGCTCGACACCAGGGCGTCGAGGTCGCCGTCCCCGTCACAGTCCTCAGCGTGCACGGCCCAGGCGCCGTCCACGGGCCGGATGACGACCTCGACCGCGAACTGCCCGCCCCCGAGGTTCTCCAGCCAGCAGAGCTCGTCGTCGAGCGAGCTCGTGTAGAGGACGTCGAGGTCGCCATCCCCATCGAGGTCGCCGCAGTCGACGCCCCGTGATCCTCCCGCGAGTGCGAGGACCTGCTCGGGGCCGAAGGCGCCGGCGCCGAGGTTCTCGTACCACGCCACCTGCTGGTCGAACCAGCTCGTGGCGACCACGTCGAGGTCCCCATCCCCGTCGAGGTCCGCGACGTCGATCGCGCTCGCTCCGTCGGCCTCGGTCGTGATCAGGACCTGGGCGTCGAACGCACCGGTGCCGCGGCTCCGGTAGTAGGAGATGGAGTCCCGCTCCCAGTCCGCGACGACCACGTCCTCGAGGCCGTCCTGGTCCATGTCGATGACGAGGGCGACGTGCGGGCGGCGCAGCTCCCAGTCGGCGATCGTGGGCATCTCCACGAAGTCCTG
>WTJQ01000468.1 GCA_011524785.1 Planctomycetota bacterium
CGCTTGGACGCCTCTGGACGGATCCGGTGGTGAGCTCGCCATCACCGGCCTCACGGGCCAGCTCGAGCGGGACGCCGCGGGACGCATCGACCTGCTCGGGGCGCTGCCGGAGGAGGGCGGAGCTCCGCTCCGGTTCGTGCGTGACGCCCTGGGCCTCGAGCGGGACGACCGCCTGGAGCTGCGGCTCGACCTGGCTCCGGCAGGGCTCGCCCTGCGGGACCCTGCGGGGACGATCGGCTCCTGGAACGAGGGGGCTCTGATCCTCGAGCATGGTGGCGACGCCGGCGCGCCGAACGGCGATGCGGACGCGCTGAGCATCACGGGGTCCCTCTCCTCCAGCGACGGCCTGGGGACCGCCCTGGAGCTCGAGCTGAAGGGAGCGTTCCCGTTGGGGCGCCCCTCCTGGCCGAGCATGACGATCCTCACGCGCGTGCAGGGACTGCGCGGCGCCTCGGTCGATCGCTGGGTCGGCCTCGACGGACGCCTCGCGGCCTGGCTCGAGGACACCGCCGACGTGGAGCTGCGCGTGTCCGGCGCGAGCCCGACCGACGCGTCCCAGACCGACGCGCGCGTGAGCGTCGACGTGCTGGAGCCGGAGGGGACGCGCCTGCGCGGCGTCGGCCTGCTCAACGACGAGCGCCTGCTGCTGCAGCTGGTGCCCGGCGTGGCACGGCTGGACGCTGGAGCCGGCATCCTCACGGGGAACTCGGGCGAGGGGCTGGCGACGGGCCTGCAGCCCGAGCTCGTCCTCGACCCGAGCGAGGACCTGGAGGGGCGGCTCACGGAGGGGCGGCTGGTGTGGCCCTTCGACGGGGCCGGTCCGCGGGTCGAGTTCGACCTGGACCCTGAGCGCTTCCCTGCGCTGACGCTGAACGGGGCGGCCTTCGAGCCGGAGGTCGACAGCCTGCGCTTCGAGCTGGACGAGCAGGGGCGACGCGCGGCCTACCGCGGTGAGCTGCCGGACGCCGGCGGGCGCTTCGTCATGGACCTCACGAGCCGCGGCCGGGACGCGGTGCGCGCGACGGTGACGCTGCGCGACCTCGAGGCCGCGCGGCTGGAGAGCTGGCTCGAGACGCCGCAGCTGCTCGAGGCCCTGCTCGGGTCATCGCTGGAGGCCCTGCTGGTGCGCGAAGCCCCCGGCGCACCGCTGGACATCGCCCTGCGGGGCGATCGCGGGGCCGTGCAGCTGGCCCTGGCCGGCGGGCGCCTCACCCAGCCCGCGGACGCGCTCGCGGCCTTCGAGTTCGCGCTCGACGATCCGGTCTTCGCGCCCTTCGTCGGGAGCCTGCTGCCGTGGTTCCGCCCGACCCTCGAGGGCGCGCTGCTGGAGGTGCCGGTGAGGCTGCTGGACCTCGACGTGGTCCAGGGGAACGAAGCGGCCTCCAGCTGGCGCCTCGAGCTCGACCTGCGCGGCGTCCCGCTGCGGCTGGACGGGGTCCTTGGGAGCGTCCTCGCGGATCCGGAGGCTGGCCTGCTGCTGGAGGGTTCGCTCGAGCCGGTGGTGGTGCGCGTGCAGGCTGGAGCGGTGCGCCTCGAGAGCGCGTCCTTCTCCCTGGGCGGCGAGCCGGTGGCGCTCACCGGCGAGGTGCAGCTCGACGGCAGCGACTCGCGCATCGAGGCGAGCCTGCCGACCTCTCTCCTGGAGCCCTCCCTGCTGGGGCTGGGGGACCTGCCGCTCACGCGCGCGCGCAGCGACAGCCGCGTGTCGGTCGAGTTCTCCGGGCCCGTGGGGAGCGAGCGCGTGCGCGCCGACCTGAACGCGCTGCAGAGGATCCGGACCTTCCTCGAGTCGCTGCTGCCGCTCGGGGGGTGAGGCGCTCGGGCGCGCGCCCTCACGGGGCGACGGTGTCCTCTGCGCGCTCCTTCACGGAGCGACGGTGCCTTCTGCGCGCTCCTTCACGGAGCGACGGTGCGCCCCAGCGTGCCGCTCGTGGACTCGCCGATGCGGGCGAGGAGCTCGTGGCCGTCCTTGTCGCAGAGCCAGGACTCGCTGGCGGCGTCCCAGTCGTAGTGCCACGCCGAGGCGCCGGCTGCGAACCACATCTGGTGGGCCGCGGTCTGGCGGTTCAGGACGAAGGTCTGGCCCGTGGCGAACTCGAGCTTGACCACGCCGTCGGCCGAGGTGAAGTCGAGCTCGTCGGGATCGAAGTCCTCGAGCCACTGCTCGACGCGGGCGAGGCACGCGTCGGCGCGGAGGTGGAAGTCCTGGCGGTCCATGGTCGGTGGGGAGGCGTCTCCCCGGCGGGATCCTAGGCCAGGGGTGGGACCGCGACCAGCCCCGGGTGTCGGGGCCCCGAGGGCGATCGCGAGGTCAGCGGCGTCGCGTGGGCGCGGCCCAGGAGCAGATGGGGCAGCCCTCGAGGTCGTGCCCGCGGGCCGGGCAGTGGTCGCGGCCGAACCAGATGATGGCCAGGTGGGCGAAGCCCCACTCCTCCTCGGGGAAGAGGGCCTTGAGGTCCTCCTCGGTGCGCTTGACGTTCGAGCCGTCCGAGAGGCGCCAGCGCTCGGCGAGCCGGTGGATGTGGGTGTCGACCGGGAAGGCCGGGACGCCGAAGGCCTGCACCATGACCACGCTGGCGGTCTTGTGCCCGACGCCGGGGAGGGCCTCCAGCTCCTCGAGGCTGCCGGGGACCTCGCCCTCGTGGCGCTCCAGCAGCAGCTCGGCCATGCGCTTCAGGTTCTTGGCCTTGGTGGGGGCGAGGCCGATCTGGCGGATCAGCGTGCGGATCTCCTCGACCTCCAGCGCCGCCATGGACGTCGGGTCCGGCGCGGCGGCGAAGAGGGCCGGCGTGACCTCGTTGACCTTCTTGTCGGTCGTCTGGGCCGAGAGCATCACCGCGACCAGCAGCGTGAAGGCGTCGGTGTGGTCGAGCGGGATCGGGAGCGTGGGGTAGAGCTCGTGCAGCTGCGCGAGCACGCGCTCGGCCCGGGCTCGCTTCTGGGGCGACGGGGCTCGACGACGCGGCTTGGGGCTCATGGGCGCATCGTAGCGGCGCGCGGGGCGGTCGCCGCCGGGACGGGGAGCGGGCACGGCGGTGCCCCGCGGCTATGCTCGTCCGCATGTCCGACGTCGAGCGCTTCCTCGCCTCCTCCTCGTTCGCGGTCGTGGGTGCGTCCGACGACCGGGCCAAGTACGGCAACAAGGTCCTGCGCTGCTACCAGCAGGCGGGGCGCGACGTCGTGCCGGTGCACCCGCGCCTGACCGAGGTCGAGGGCCTGCCCGCGGCCGCGAGCCTGTCGGCCCTCGACGAGGTCCCCGAGGCCGTCTCGATCATCACGCCGCCCCCCGTGAGCGAGAGGGTGCTCGACGAGGCCGTCGAGCTGGGCGTCCAGCACGTCTGGCTGCAGCCGGGGGCCGAGCACGAGGACGCCATGGAGCGTGCGCGCGCGGCCGGCCTCAACGTGATCGGGCACGGCCCGTGCCTGCTCGTGGTCCTCGGCTTCATCGAGCGCTGAGGGCCGCCGGGTCCCGAGCTCGTTCGGCGCGGGGTCCTCGGAACGCCGCGGCTCCTCGCTGCCGGCCGTGTGCCGCGGAGGGCTCGTGC
>WTJQ01000124.1 GCA_011524785.1 Planctomycetota bacterium
GGATTGGGGATACACGGCCGAGCTGAGGTGGCCTCCGCGGAGTCGCGAAGCGCAGGCGGTCGGCGGGCGGTGGCCTAACGCTCGAGCTCGAGCGGGCAGCCGGTCACCTCGACCTCCTCGGGCGAGATGCGGATCCGCGTCCACTCACCGGCGATGGGGAGGCGGAGCTCCATCCACTCCCACGCCGCGGGCAGAGCGGGGCGGACGGTGAGGCGGTCCTTCGGGATCGAGACCTCGAGTCCGGCGAGGCCCTCGAGGATGAGCAGCAGCTTGCCGGCGTTGAAGTTCGAGTACTGATCGCCGAAGGGCGTGCCGTCCCGCCGATAGGCCTCCGGCGCAACCGGGATCCGCCACTCGGGGTGATGGTTGTAGTGCAGCACGTGGTCGAGGGTCAGCGCGGCCGCGGTCTCGGCCAGCCGCTGCCGGAACATCCCATCGAGCGTGAAGTAGGCGGTGTCGGGGGTGTACCCGAAGGACTGGTCGACCTCCGTGTCGAAGCGCTCCATCGATCGGCGCGCCATGGCGAGAGGGAAGAACGCGCCGAGGAAGCCCCGCTCGCGGTCCAGGGCCCAGGCCTCGACCATCGGCCGCGCGTACTCGCGCGGGAACCACGGGGAGCGCATCGCCCAGAAGCCGTTCGTCGTGAGTGGCGCGTCCTCCGGCGCCGCGAAGTAGTCGGCGACGCCGTTCATGCCCCAGCGCTGCTCGAACATCGCGCGCACGTGGGCGGGGTCGCGCCGCACGAGCCCCTGCCAGTGCTCCACGTCGGCCTCGTGGCCCGTCAGGCGGGCCATCCTCTCGAGCGTCTCGGCCACCTCGAACTCGTTCATGGCGACGTCGGGGATGCGCTCCCAGAAGAGCTCGGCGAAGTGCCCTTCGTAGCAGTCCGCGAGGAAGGCCACGTCGCCGGTGTGCTCGTAGAGCTGCCAGGCGCCGAGGACGTGCTCGGACGCCTCCGGGCCATAGACGCCGCTGTGCCAGGCCACGCCCTTGGTGTCCGAGAGGAGGCGCTGCCCGTCCGGGAGCTCGCGGTAGCGGCCCTCCTCGGTGAGGTGCTTCCACGTGAGCACGTTGCCGTACCCGAAGCGCCGCTTGTTCGTCGTCCACGCGCCGACCTTGATCTGGAAGGCGGCGTCGTAGCGGTGGATCCCGAGGAAGTTGTTGACGGCCGTCTGGGTGTGCGGCTCCTGCTCCCAGCCCTGGCCGACCTCGATCATGTACATGAGGTACAGCGACCAGAGGTAGTAGTAGACGTCGACGACGCGCTCGTCCGGGCAGCGGAACCAGGGCACCTCCTCGTTGAGCAGGCGGTTCATCGCGGCCGCCTTGGCGCTGCTCAGGGCCTCGTGGTCCCGAACGACCTCACGCGCGGCCCGGACGGCGGCCGCGCGGTCGTCGTGCATCGCCCAGGAGACGACGGTGCCCTCCGCGTCACAGGGGACCGAGAGGGCGTAGTGCCAGACGCCGTCCTCCCGTCGCTCCATAGCGTGGGACTTGGCGAAGTCGCGAGACGCGCTCAGCGCCGTGGTCATCCCCGAGTAGACGGATGGTCCGATGCGCTCCGCGCCTCCCGGATCGGGGCGCGCCCTCACCGTCCCGCCCTCCGTCACGACGAGCGCGTTGGTCGCGCTCTCGTACTCGAGCGCGGCCGTGGACGTGACGCTGTGGCGTGAGTGGAAGCTGTGGCCGGTGAACAGGAGGGTGACGGGCCGGGACGCGGTGATGCGGCTCGCTGCGGCGTCGCTCTCCGCGATGAACTTCTCCTCGCGGATCGAGAGGCCGTCCAGCTCGTACTCGCAGACGAGCCTGTCCGGCCGCCACCGCATGCTCTTGGGCACGGGGTTCGTGTAGGTCTTGCCATCGACGACGACGCTCCCGTAGAGGACGCGCGTGTCCTTGTAGAACTCCCACCCGCGGTCGTCGTTGCCCGTCCCGGTGTGCTCCCCACCCTCCAGCGCGCTCTCGACCAGCCCAACGCCCCGACTGCGGAGGTCGTGGTGGAACGGGTGCGTCAGCCCGAGCGTCTCGTCCTCGACCGGGTCCCAGCTCGCGTGGAAGCCGCCGACGTAATAGGTCCGGTTGCCGGCGAGGAACCCGTGCTTGCGACCCTGGATCTCGTGCTCGAGCCGCTCGCAGTAGTCGGTGAACGGGGGCTTCTCCCCGTCGATCGTCTGCCCGCTCGCAGCGCTCGCCAGGAGGAGCACTGTGCATGGGATCCAGCACGGCATGCGTCGAACGATCGAGAATGTCATGGAGGTCGCCGACGCGCAGGCTAGCTCCGGGAGGCGCTCCACGCTCGCTTGAGCTCCCCTCGAGCCCGAGTGCGGACTCGGCCCAGAAGAGCCGGCGTTCGGTGGCGGCGCTCACCGGGTCAGGAGTGGTTCCTTCTCGCCTCATTCGGCTCCCCGCAGTTCGAGTGCGCGTCATCACCGTGACGATGGCCCTCTGTCTCGACGCAGTGCGGTAGGCTGGCAGGGCAGGCATGTTCGATCTCCCGCCCCCTCTGATCCTCGCCGTTGTGGCTGTCGCGACGCTGCTTCCCCTGGTCGCTCTGGTCGGCGCGCGCTGGGCCTGGTCCTCGAACGGGACCCGCCGTGGCCTTGCCACGACCCTCTGGTCGCTCGTGGCGATGGCCCTGGCCTATCTGCACCCGCTCGTGCAGGAGGGGGTGAACCAGGCGCATCTCGAGCCGAAGCTCGAGCGTGCGCGTGCCCTCCATGGGGAGACCGTCGAGAGGCTCTACGCGGAGCTGGGTGTGCCCACCCAGGTGGTGGCTGCCTCACACGGCAGGGCGGGGTCCTACGGATACGCGACCTTCGGGCCTGCTTGGTGGGCCCCGCTGGCGCAGAGTGAGGTGGTTGTGCCCCTCTCGGAGGACGGCATGCGCGTGGGCATGATCGCCCACCTCGCCGATTGAGGAGAACTTCGCCGGGGCCTCCATGACGCCCGCCTCCATCCACGTCGTGTCGACGCGGTGGCCTCACACGCCCTAGGCTCTGGCCATGTGGCTGGCCTACATCAACACGCAGCCATACGTGTTCCTGGCTGGAGCGCTCTTGGTCGCCGTTTGCGCCCTGAGTCTCCGCCGGAGGTCGGGGTGGCGATGGAGCCGGCTCCAGGTCGTTGCGGCGGCCGAGCTCGTCTTCGTGGCGGCGTTCGTCGTGTTCTGGACCGAGCTCGGGCCCTTCGTTGGGCAGCGCGAGCGCGTCGAGCACCGGCTGGCGTGGACCATCGAGACGGCGGGTCCGGGAGAGGAGCCGATGGTCGAGCTGACGTTCATCGAGCACCCTGGGCACTTCCTCCAAATCACCTCCCAGGAGCTCGCGAGTCACCTCCAGGCCATCGAGGCGGGTGAGGCCGTTGGGACCTTTCGCGTCACCTCCGACTATGGGGAGGTCCGCAGCTACTTGTTCGAGGAGATCGCGGGGCTCTCCGGCTGGTCGGAGACCTCCTCCGCTGGCGGCACCCGGGGTGAGCCTCGGACCTCGCCCTGGGACTGACGCTCGACCGAGGCGTGCAATCGAGCTCCATCGCAT
>WTJQ01000604.1:0-1940 GCA_011524785.1 Planctomycetota bacterium
GTTCCTGGTGGTTCCGGCTGGCCTCGTGCTCGCGACCCTCGCGCCCGCGCGCCTCACCGGCTGGGAGGCGGGTCGGCTGCGTCGGACGACTCTCGTGGGGTCTGCGGTCGGAGCCCTTGCGGTGGGGCCCTGGGGCTGGAGCACGCTGCGGGTCTACCTGGCCCAGAAGCAGGAGATCAGCGGACTCGACGGCGTCCTGCACTTCGTGACCTCGGCTGGGTACCACCTCTCGCCGGCGCTGGGGATCGCGGCAGTGGCGGGGGCGCTCCGAATTCGCGGTCACGGCCCCCTTGCCGCCCTGGGGCCGGCCTGTGCCGTGGGCGCAGGCGCGGTCGGTCTCGTCAGCTTCGCGGGGCAGACCACGGCCCAGTACGTCTTCGGGCTGCTCCCTCTCTGCTGTCTCTTGGCAGGGGCTTCGGCGGGGTCGAGTGGCCGGGCCGCTTGGGCGGTGCGCGGTCTCCTGGTGTTGGGCCTCGGCCTCGGGACCTTCCTCGAACTCGGACCCCAGCGTGGGAGCCGCTCCCCCTGGCGTGAGGCCTTCGCCTACGTCGAGCGTCACCGCGGGCCCGACGAGGCGGTCCTCGCCATGCAGGCGGGGCTCGGGGATCTCTACACGCGGCCGGGCTGGGTGGACGCGCGCTACCCGCGCGCTCTCGCCCCGCTGGACCGCACGCGCCCGCACGACCTGGCTGCCCTCGCGCGCAGCGATCGTGACGCCTGGATCGTCCTGCGACCCGACTTCCTGCTCAAGTGGCCTGCCGATGAGCGAGCGAGGCTGGAGGAGACGCTTCGGCTCCACGGGACGCGCGAGGCGCGCTTCGACGCCCCCGCGCCGGGCCGCGACCTCGCCCTCGAGGTCTACCGCCTCCGGCTTGGCGGCTCCTGAGGGGCCCGCACTGGCTGAGGGCCGCCCGCCGGATCATCGGGTCGAGCGCCCGGGAATCGATGGTCTGCGGCGCCTCAGTCCTGGGCGCGCTTGACGAAGTCGCCCGTGTCCGTGTTCACGACGATGCGCTCGCCCTCCTTGATGTGGAGGGGGACCTTCACGAGGAGCCCGGTCTCGACCTTGGCCTCCTTCTTCACGTTCGTGGCCGTGTTGCCCTTCACGGCCATCTCGGCCCAGACGACCTCCATGACCACGGTCGTGGGCAGGGCGAGCGAGATCGGCGTGGTCTCGTGGAAGGTGACCTCGACCTCCTCGCTCTCGCGCACGTAGCACATCTGTCCCTCGCCCTGGTCCTTGGGGATGTGGAACTGCTCGTACGTCTCCTGGTCCATGAAGACGTAGTCGCCGTTGGCCTCGGTGTAGAGGAACTGCGCCTTCTTCTTCTCCAGGAACGCGGTCTCGAAGGAGTCGCCGGCAGCGGGTCGGAACGAGCCGTTCTGGCCGCTGGTCAGGCTCCGCGTCTTGACCTGGATGATGGCGCGCCAGTTCCCGGGCGTGGAGTGGCTGTAGTCGGTGATCAGGATCAGGTCTCCATCCTTCTGGAGCACCATGCCCTTGCGCAGTTCGGTGGCCTTGACTTGCATGACGGGGGGGCGCGACGAGCTGGAGCGCCGGTCGCGCGGCGGGCCAGTGTAGGCGCTGGCTCCACCCTCGGTCAGTACTGGCGTCGCTGGGTCGAGGAGGGGATCCCCAGGGCCTTGCGGTACTTGGTCACGGTGCGGCGCGCGAGCTTCAGCCCCTCGCGCTCGCTGAGCAGCTTCGCCAGGGCCTCGTCCGACCACGGCTTGGCCGCGTCCTCCGACTCGATCAGGGCCCGCAGCCGCTCCTGGATGGCCTTCTGGCTGGCCTCCTCGCCGGTGTCCTTGGTGGCCCCGCCCGCGAAGAAGAACTTCAGCGGGAAGATGCCGTGGGGCGTCTCCGCGAACTTGCCGCTGACGCCCCGCGAGACCGTGGAGATGTGCACCCCGATCTCGTCCGCGGCCTCCTGCATGCG
>WTJQ01000604.1:2040-3531 GCA_011524785.1 Planctomycetota bacterium
ACGGTCCACTCCCCGTCGATCTCCTCGACGACGACCTCGGGCACGATGACGTCGGCCTGGGTCCCGCCGAGGCCGGTCCCCGGGGCGGGGTCGAGGTGGCGCAGGTCCTCCAGGGCGAGCTTGATCTCCTCGAGGTTCGCTCCGGTGGCCTTGGCGATCCGCGGGAGACGATTGGCCTCGACGTCCGGCAGGTGGTTCGCGACGAGGGTGCGCAGCAGCCCCTCGGGCTCGCCCGCAGCGTCCAGCTGGAGGAGCAGGCACTCGCGCAGGTCGTGGGCCGCGAGTCCTGGGTGGGTCGCCGAGCGCAGCTGGGTCAGGGCGGTCTCCAGCTCCCCCTCGTCCAGGGGACGGGGCAGCGTGGCATCGAGCTGGCTCGCGACGGCGTCGAGGGGCTCCTCGAGGTAGCCGCGGTCGTCCAGGGACCAGACCAGGTACTCCAGGATCGAGCGCCGGCGGTCGCTGGTCTCGAGGACCCCGACCTGCTCGATCACCACCTCGTGCAGCGAGGCCGGCTCGCCGGCGACGTTCTGGAGGGCCTCGTAGCGGCGATCGCTGGCCTCGGGGTCCCTGGGTCGTTCGAGGCGCCCATCGCCGTAGTCGCGCTCGAGGCGCTCCAAGGCCTCGATCATCTGGTCGCGGTCGGGGTCGCCCGGAGCCTCGTCGGGAGCTCCCCCCGGCTCGGGAGTCGTCTCCTGCTCAGGCTCCGCGCGCTCGAGGAAGGGGTTCTCGACCAGCTCCTGCTCGACGCGCGCCTCCAGGTCCAGCAGCGGGAGCTGCAGGATCTGCATCGCCTGGATCATCTGCGGCGACTGCTGCAGACGCTGCTCCAGGCGAGCGCTCTGGTGGAGTCCGAGTCTCAAGGGTGCTCTCCTGGCTCGGTGGCGGGCTCTCTCGGCCCCGCCAGCGAGCCTCATGGCGTCATTCGGCTGAAGTCTACCTCTCGTTCCTCCTCGAGGCCTGCAAATCGCAGGCCAGGCTTGGCTCGTCCGTCAGTCGGGTGCCCTCACCGGGAGACGGAGAGCGTCATGGCCGGCAGCCGCGGAGCCTGTTCCAGGGTCCACTCCGCGCCGGACGGCAGGGACGCGACCACCGGGCGGCTGACCACCTCGCCCCACTGGAGAGCTCCGATCTGGGCCAGGGCGTCGGCCTCCACCTCCCCTCCAGCGCCCAGGTCCCGCTGCCAGCCCTGCACGTGGACCGCGGCTCCGGTGGTGCTCAGGGTCAGCGCCAGCCCGCTCCGGCGGGCGCCGACGCTGGGCTGCGCGATCCAGGCATCCGTCGCCAGCTCGGTGCGGTAGCCCAGGACTCGGGTCGTGACGGTCTCGTGCCACAGCCGTAATGGGGTCCCGGCGAGGAGCGGCACGCGTGCCCCGCGCAGGTCCGCCGTCGTCACCTCGATCCCAGCCGGGCGGTCCGGCGCCTGCAGCGCGCTGAGCAGCGCGCGTGCATCCTGGGCCAGCGCGTCAGCTCCTGGAGGAAGGAGGATCAGGT
>WTJQ01000378.1:0-1929 GCA_011524785.1 Planctomycetota bacterium
CTCCCGGATCGTCTCCGTGGAGGAAGGCTGGGTCCAGGTCGAGGGGGACGTCCTGGTACGGCGCGCCGGACGCGGGCAGCGCCGCCGGGGACGAGACCGCCGGAGGCTCGAACCGCAGGGAGTGCCCCCGGCGCTCCAGCTCGCTGAGCATCCCCATGTGGGCGAAGGCGCGCTCGAGCACGAGGCTCGTCTCGCCGGTCACCAGGGTCGCGCCATCGTCCTTGCCGAAGCTGGCGAGGGGGAGCTCCTTCTGGAAGGTCCGGTGGCGGCCATCCATCACGCGCTTGTCGAGGACGAAGACGCAGCCGCGGTCCGTGCCCCGCCGCATCAAGCGACCGAATCCCTGGCGGAACTTGGCCAGGGCGCGCGGCATGTAGATCGTCTCGCGCTGCACGCCCTCGCCCATGAGGGCGCACTGCGCGTGGTGGAAGGCGTCCGGGACGCCGTACGGCAGGCGCGCCATCACCAGGTACTCGAGCGTCTCTCCCGGGAAGTCCGCCCCGTACCAGAAGGTGTCGACGCCGAGCAGGACCGAGTCCGTCCGATCGCGGAAGCGCGTGGCGAGCTCCTCCTTGTCGGTCCCCGGCATGCCCTGGTACCAGACGGGCAGGTGGCGCTCGCCCAGGTCCGCGCGCAGGGCCTCACCGACCCGGCGGCAGTCCGCGAGGCTCGTGAAGAGCACGAGCGTCCGTCCCCGCGCGCGCTCGGCGAGGAAGCGCACGAAGGCCGTGGCGTAGTCCAGGAAGCGGTCCTTGTGCTGGACCTCGGGGGCGTCGCGCGGGACGCCGACCAGCACGCGCGCGTAGTCGAAGACCTCCGGAGCCGCGAGGGTGCGCAGTTTGCGCGGGGCGCGATCCTCCTCCTCCGCGGGCGCGAGGGCGCGCTCGAGGCCCAGGTAGCGGCGCGCGCTGTCGAAGGACCCGCGCAGGCGGGTGGTGGCCGACAGGAACGCGGCGCTCTCGAGCTGCGGGAGGAACTGGCTGCCGAGCAGCTCGTGCGGGGCGAGGGGGCGCGCGAGCAGGACGGCCTCCCCGCTCGCCGTGGCCTCGACCTCGTGCCACCACTGGCCGCTGAGGCGCGGCGTGCCGTCGTCCAGGGGCAGCCAACCGGCCAGGCCCGCTCGGAGCTGGTTGAGGTCCTGCCGCGCCACCTCCAGGCCGCGTCGCATGCGCGGCACCCCGCGCACCTCGAGCCCCGTGAGGCGCTCGTGCAGCTCCGCGCACAGGGCGTCCAGGTCGCCCAGCGCGCGGGCGATCCGCGTGCGCACCTCGACGAGGGTGCTGTCCTCGTACTGGAGGTACTCGGCGAAGAGGGTGTGGGCCTCGCGCAGTCCGCGCTCCGACTCCTCCCGCTGGCGCCAGCGCAGGTAGCGCGAGGCCTGCTCCTCCAGCTCGGCGAACAGCTGCTGGGTGCGCTCGGCGAGGTCGATGGCCTCGATGGCGGCGTCCCCCACGCTGGTCGTCGGGGGCGCCTTGCGCTCGATGCGGTCCAGCAGCCCGGCCCGCGAGGGGTGGTGGAGCCGCTGCAGGAGGGCGTGCACCTCGGGGAACGCGACCCGGTGCTCCCAGGCGCTCGCCGCGCTGTCGTGCAGGTGCTCACACTCGTCGAACACGACCGTGCGCACGAACTCGGGGCTCGCCATCACCCACGCGTGGTTGAGCACCACGACGTGGCTACGCTCGGCGCGTCGTCGAGCGACCTGGGCCGCGCAGGTGCGCCCGGCCTGCTTGCCCATGCAGCACCCGCTGCGCGCGCGGACCTCGTGGATCAGGCGCAGCAGGACGCGGCGGTGGGTCCCCGGCGCGTCGAGCCGCATGGGCGCGCTGCGCGGGAACCGGTCCAGGTCGCCCTCGAGGTCGGTGAGGGCGAAGAGGGCGAGGCTCGTCCAGGCGAGCCAGCGCTCCGGGTCGTCGGTCGGCTCGGGCTCGA
>WTJQ01000378.1:2029-14110 GCA_011524785.1 Planctomycetota bacterium
CGCGCACGCCGCGCGTCCGCGCCCAGAGGAGGGCGGGGAGCAGGTAGGCCAGGGTCTTGCCCGTTCCGGTGGGCGCGTGGACCAGCAGCAGCTCCTGGGTCCCGAGCACCTCCGCCACGGCTCGCGCGACCTCGTGCTGGCTCGGACGGACGCACTCCCTCGGATCGAGGCCTCGTTCCTGCGCGATCAGCGTCGGCAGGTGCACCTGGAAGAGGTCGTCCACCAGGCGCAGGTCGTCCTCGAGGAGTGGGTGGGCCTCGGCAGCGCGCGGCGGGAGGGGGTCCTCCTGCTCGAAGCCGATCGCCTGCCCGAACCACCGCGGACGAGCGCCAGCGAGGAGGCCCGCCCCCGCGAGCCCTCGCTCGAGGGCCGCCGACAGCAGGCCGTCCGCGAGCTCGACGCCCACGTCGAACAGGCCGCCGGTGCTCCGGCACCAGCTGGAGGGGAACTCCACGAGGGCCAGCGCGAGGCCGAGGCGCGAGGCTCCTGGCCCGTCACCGACCTGGAGACGCTCGAACGTGCGGGTGTAGCCCACCGCGGCCACCTCGTGCACCTCGGCCCCGCGCCGCGCGAAGCGGTCGACCAGGGTCGCGGCCGCCCGGACGAGGTCGGTGGGGGCGATGGCCTCCGGCAGGGCTCCAGGGTCCGCGTCCAGGAGGGCTCGCACGAGCCGTGCGCCGCCGCCCGCACGCTGCCGCCCCGGGGCGAGGAGCGCAGCCAGCTCCACCAGCCCCGTGGTGCGCGGGGCAGCCCCTCCCGTGAGCGCCTCCATCCAGAGCTCGAACGAGGCCCCGTCGGGGGCCACCACGTCGTGCCCGGCCAGGAAGCCGGCCAGCTCCTCGGCGGCCTGCTCCGCGGTGGGAGAGCCCTCGAACTGCTCCCGGGCGACTCCGAACTCGCGGACCATGCGGGCGCTGACCGCCGTGTCGGCACCCCCGCAGAAGCGATCGAACAGAGCCCAGCCGTCGCCGTCGGGCCGCATGGCGGTCAGCCGGAAGACCCGGTCGGTGCCCGGGTCCGGGCCCGTGGTCCACAGGACGCAGAACGCCACCGCGGGCGGCCGCTCGAACGGGAGGCCAGCTCGTTGGAGGGCTTCGAAGGGCGTCGTGCGGCGCACGCGGCCAGACTAGCCGCTCGTGCCGCTCCAGACGCGTGCTCCCGCCCCTCGCCCTTGCTCCACGCGCGGCCGTGCCGCACCCTCGCCTGGCATGAGCGAGCCCCGCTGGATCCCGGTCGCACGGCTCGAGGAGCTGCCCCTCGATGGCACCGGGGTCACGGTCGACGTAGAGGGGATCCCGGTGGCCCTTTTCCGGGCCGAGGAAAAGGTCCACGCCCTCTCCGACACCTGTCCCCATGCTGGCGCCTCCCTCGGAGCAGGGGTCCACTGCGACGGGGAGGTCACCTGTCCGGCGCACGCCATGCACTTCGCGCTGGAGGACGGGCGCTGCACCGACGGGCTGCCCGAGCGCGTCCGGGCGTTCCCCGTTCGGATCGAGGCCTCGGGGATCGTCTCGGTGGGGCGGCGCAGGGCTGATTAGTCACTATCTGCCCATTAAGTGACCATCTGAACACTGTTATAGCACCCCTGCGTGTGGGGCGCGCGGGGCCTGGGGAGGCTATGCTGCAAGGCGGTCCTCGGTGCGTCGGGGGCCCGATCCCCCCGCCCCAGGAGAGCCCATGGACATCACCGAGATCCCCGTCGAAGGCTACGAGCGCGTCGTGCGCGGTCAGGACGCCGAGTCCGGCCTGCACGCCATCATCGCGGTCCACGACACCACCCTCGGCCCGGGCCTGGGGGGCATGCGGATGCTGCCCTACGCCACGGAGGACGAGGCCCTCACCGACGTCCTGCGCCTGTCGCGCGGCATGACCTTCAAGTCCGCCGTGGCCGACACGGGCCTCGGCGGCGGGAAGTCGGTGGTCATCGGGGATCCGGCGACGGCCAAGTCCGAGGCCCTCTTCCGGGCCATGGGGCGCTTCATCGACGCCGTCGGGGGCAAGTACATCACCGCCCAGGACATGAACATCGGGAACCCCGACCTCGAGGTCGTGGCGCAGGAGACCCGCTGGGTCACCGGCCTCGACCGCGACCAGGGGGGCTCGGGCAACCCCTCCCCGTCGACGGCCTACGGCTGCGTCATCGGGATCGAGGCCACCCTCCAGGAGGCCTTCGGGAGCCCCTCCTGCCAGGACCGGACGGTCCTGATCCAGGGCGTGGGGGCCGTGGGGGGCCGCATGGCCGAGCTACTGAAGGAGCGCGGTGCCAGAGTGCTCGTCTGCGATCTCTACGAGGAGCGCGCCCGCGAGCTGGCCGACCGCCTCGGCCTCGAGTGCGTGGCCGACGCGGGCCACGAGGAGCTCGCGTGCGACGTCTACGCGCCCTGCGCACGAGGAGCGACGCTGAACGACGACACCATTCCGCGCCTGGGCTGCCGGGTCGTCGCGGGCTGTGCGAACAACCAGCTCGCCGAGCCGCACCACGGCCAGGCGCTGCGCGAGCGGGGCATCCTCTACGCCCCCGACTACGTCATCAACGCGGGCGGCATCATCAACGTCTCCCGGGAGCTGCTCCCTGGCGGCTACGACGAGGCCGCGGCCATGGAGAAGATCGAGGGGATTCGGGACAACCTCGCGCAGGTCTATGAGATCGCGCGCACCGAGGGCGTCCCGACCCACGAGGCTGCTCGCCTGCTGGCCGAGCGTCGCCTCGAGGCTGGGCGCTCCGCCCAGGCCTGATGACCTCCGACCCCCATCCCCTGCCGACGACGCCGCCCGGCCCTGCCCGGCGCGCGGTCACCGTCCTGCTGGCCCTCGTGATGATCGGCATGCCGCTGATCATCGCGTTCGACCTCGCGGCCCTGCGCGAGACCGCCCCGGCCTTCCGCGGCAATCAGCCCGGCGGCCCGGTCCGGGGACGGATCCTCGGTCCCGACGGTGGCGCGCTCGGCGGGATCGGGGTGCGCCTCCACGCGACCACCTCGGGAGCCCCGCTCCTGGTCGAGACCACCTCCGCCGCGGACGGCACCTACACCCTCCAGGCACCGCCGCTCACGAACGCGGCCTACCGCCTCAGGACGGGCGGAGGGCCCTGGCGGCTGATGGACCGAGAGGTCGGCTTCCTGGCTCCCGACGGCTCACTGGTCGGCGACACCCTCGAGCACGACGTCACCCTGAAGCCCGGGGCGGTCCTGCGGATCGACCTGGCCCGGGAGGATGGCCTCCCGAGTCCGGGCGGCACCGTCCGCCTGCGGGGGGAGTGGGTGGAGACCGGGGCGATGCGGCTCGCTCCGCGGATCCTCGACATGGAGCGCAGCTTCGAGGGCACGCCGATCGTCCTGGACGGCCTGCCTCCCCTCGACGGGCGCGTCGATCTCGTCCTGGCGGGCGGCCGGACCGTCACCTTCGAGGTCGCCCTCCGCGAGGGCGAGCAGCAGCAGCGCGTCGACCTCTAGGTGCTCGCTCGTTCGCGGGTCAGAGCTCCAGCACCGAGGCAGCGTGCGCCATGAGGTCCCGCATCAGCTCGGGGTCGAACGGAGAGCGCAGGCCCGCGCCCTCGAAGAGCGCGAGCACGCTGCGGGTGCCCCCGAGGCGGCAGAGCTCGAGGTAGCGCTCGAGGCAGTCCTCGTGGTCCTGCGCGTCCAGCAGGCCCAGCTGCATCGCACCGGTCTCCGCCAGCGCGTAGTCGATGTAGTAGAAGGGATAGCGGTAGACGTGCAGCTGCGCGTACCAGCGCGAGGCCGCGTAGCGCTCGGCGTCCCCGGACCAGTCGACGCCTGGCATCCACGTGCTCCGAGCCTCGATCCAGGCCGCGTCGCGCTCGTCCGGGGTCGCCTCGGGATGCTCGTACACCCAGTGCTGGAAGGCGTCGACGACGCACACGTAGCACAGGATGTCGATGGCGCCACTCCAGCGGCCCTTCACGAAGGTGTCGCGATCCTCGGCGCCGAAGAACTCGTCCAGGTAGGGCAGGCAGAGGAACTCCATGCCCATCGAGTGCACCTCGCAGGCGTCGGAGGTGGGCCAGCGCAGGTCGGGAGCCTCGATCCACTGGCTCTCCCAGCCCTGGAAGGCATGGCCGAGCTCGTGGGTCAGCGTCCGCACGTCGTCCTCGTTGCCCGTCGAGTTGCAGAAGATCGCCACGCGCGCCTCGTCGGGGAACGAGGTGCAGTAGGCGCCGGCTGCCTTGCCCTTGCGGTTCTCGAGGTCGATCAGGCCCTCCGCCCGCATGCGCTCGAAGTGCTCGAGCAGCCGCGGCGAGAGGCGCTGCAGGACGCGCTCCATCCGGTCGAGCTGCTCGCCCACGGGCTCCGCCGCTCCGTCGGGCAGGGACAGCGTGGGGTGGTAGCCGACGTCCCACGGCTTGAGCGTCTCGACGCCGAGGGCCGCGGCCTGGGCCGCGGCCTTGCGCGCGAAGAGAGGGGAGGCGTGGGTGCGCACCGCCTCGCGGAACGCGCGGACCTCCTCGGGCCCGTAGTCGGTGCGCCCCATGCCCTCGTACCCGAGAGGCACGAAGCCCTCGTGCCCGAGGTTGCGCCCCATCTCGTCGCGCAGGCGCACCTGCTGGCCATAGAGGTCGGCCAGCTCGGCCCGGTTCTCGAGGAACCAGCCGAAGTACGCCTCGAAGGCCTCGCGTCGCCTGCCCGCGTCCGACGAGCTGAAGTGGGAGCGAGCGCGCGCGAGGGTCATGGCCTCGCCGCCGACCGTGACCTCGCCCGAGGCGACCAGCTTGTCGTAGCGGCTGGCCAGGTCGCTGGTGGCGACCCGGAGCTGGGCGTTGCACGGGGCCAGCGGCCCCTTCTGGATCTCCAGGACCGTCAGCAGCTGGGACCCGAAGCGCTCCTCGATCGCACCCCGGTGGCGGCTGGTCAGCAGGGCGTCCCCGAGGGCGGCGTCGTGCTCCTCGACCACGGGTCGGATCTCCTCGCGCGCGACGCGCTCCGCCTCCTCCGCGGCCTCGTCGCGCATGTCCTTGGTGTAGGCGTAGCTGCGGCGCGCGTCCTCCCCCTGGGCCAGGGCCTTCAGGCGGTTCCAGCGCTCCGCGAGCGCCAGCCAGGGACCCGGCTCCTCCGCGGCCTCGGCGGCCTCCAGCTCGCTGCGGAGGGCCCGGTAGGCCTCGTCGAACCAGGAGGCGGTGATGGTGGCGGGATCCTCGGGGAGCTGGAGCAGGCTCATGGTGGGGGCAGTCTACTGCTCGCGGAACGCAGCGACCCCTCGTGACCAGGGCCACGAGGGGTCGCGAGGGGCTTCCCAGGGTGCGGTAGGAGCCGGGGTCACTCCTTGCGGAGGAAGTCGACGAGGTCGGCCTCGAGCTCCTCGAGCCCGTACTCCATCACCGTCAGGCAGCGGTAGACGATGCGGGCCAGGGGCTCGGGGGTGTTCGGGTTGAGCTCGCTGGGGGGCGTGTAGGAGAGGAAGTACGAGAGCGACAGGCGCTCGACCTCACCGCCCTGCTCGCGGCCCGCGAAGGCCCACGGCACGTCCTCGAAGGGCAGCACGCCCGTGAGGATCTCGTACAGCATGACGCCGATGGCCATGACGTCGGCCTTGGCGTCGCGCAGGAGCAGGGGGTTGTAGTGCGGCGTCGTGGTGATCACGTCGCGCTCGTCCGCACGCAGGGCCGGGTCGACGAGGACCACGCTGCCGGACGGCTTGATCAGGATGTTCTCGGGCTTCAGGTCGCCGTGGTAGGCAAGGCCACCCTTGTCACGCAGCTTCTGGAGCGAGCGGACGGCCGTGAGGAACCAGTTGAGGCGGATGCCCTCGAGCGCGCGGATCTTCTCGCGCAGGGTCTTGCCGCGCACGAAGTCCATGACGAGCACGGGGCGACCCTCGTGCTGGATGCACTCGCGCACCTTGACCACGTTGGGGCTCTTGCAGCCGCGGAGCAGCTCGGCCTCGTTGCGGATCAGGTCGTCGATCTCGTGCACGTCGAGGAAGTCGATGCGCACGCCGTCCTGGCGGAAGAACACGGCCTCACCCGGGGTCTCGTCGGGGCTGATGCCGGCGGGCTGTCGCTCGTCGGTGATCTCGAGGAAGCGGGTCACGTAGCGGCCACCGCCGGCCACGTCGCCGATCTTCAGGGCGACCTCCTCGCCGGCCTCGTCCTGGGCGCGGTAGACGAGCGCGAAACCACCGCGGGCGATGAAATCCACGATGCGGTAGGAACCGATGCGTTCGCCGACTTCGAGCTTGATCATGGGATTGGGGTCCTGGGAGGGGTCTGCCGCCTTGGGCAACACCTCCTTGTCGGCCGGATCCCTGTCTCGCATTGAGCGGTTCCAGCGCCCGGACCCCCGATTCCGCAGCGGGGTGGCCAGAGGGGCCAACAAACCCGCCCGGCTGCCCGAACCCCCTCTCAGGGGCGCAGGGGCGCCCTCGAGGGGGCCTCTGCGGCAACCTCGATCAGCTCGACCGTCTCCTCCCCCAGGATCCGCGCGGCTCCGTCGGCCACGGTGCCGGTGCCGACCGCCTCGTGCTCGGCGTGGGGACGGGCCCTCCAGGCGCGGCCCTGGCCGTCGATCAGGCCCAGGTCCTGGCCGTGGACGTTCTGCACCACGAAGTAGCGCTCGCCCTCCGAACTGCCCAGGCGCACCACGCGACCGACGGCCGCTCCCCTGACCCGGGCCTCCCAGACGGCGGCCACGTCGCTCCGCCAGATCACCTCGCCGGGCTCCTGGGCGGGGGCCGTCCGGCTCGTCGTCACGCACGCGGCGAGGCCCAGGAGGGCGAGGCCGGGGAGGAGCTGGGACTGCCGCACGGTCCTTCCATCGGCAGGCCCTGGCCGCGACCTGCGGGGCATCCGGCGCGTCGGCCGCGCCGTCCCGTCGCGGTTGGAGGTCCGGCGGGTGGGCTATGATCGTGCGATGGACGCCCACGCCCTCGAATGTCACCGCAAGGCCGGCCGCATCGCGGCCGAGTGTCGGGAGTGGGCGCGCGAGACCATCAAGCCCGGGGTGCGGGTGCGCGACGTGCTCGAGACCGTCGAGAAGCGCATCTACGAGGCGGGCGCCGCCCCGGCCTTCCCCGCGCAGTCCTCGCGCAACTCCTGCGCCGCCCACTACTGCTCGTCCCCCGACGACGAGATGACCTACGAGGAGGGCGACTGCGTCAAGGTCGACATCGGCGTCCACGTCGATGGGTACATCGCTGACAACGCCTGCTCCGTGGACCTCTCCACGGACGGTCGCTGGACCCCGCTGGTGAAGTCGTCGGCGGACGCCCTCGCGGCCGCGATCGCGACGGTGGGGCCAGGCGTGCGCGTCGGCGAGGTCGGGGCGGCCATCGAGCGCACGATCATGGGTGCGGGCTTCGAGCCCGTGCGCAACCTCACCGGTCACGGCCTCGCCCGCTGGAAGGTGCACACCGCGCCGCAGGTCCCGAACTACGGCGAGCGCGGCGGCGGTCGCATCGCCGAGGGCTCGGTGATCGCGATCGAGCCCTTCGCGAGCACGGGCCGCGGCTACATCCACGAGCGCGGCAAGGCGGAGGTCTTCATGATGGTCCGGCCGCCCATGAAGGCGAAGGGCCTGGACCGGGACGTGCTCAAGGAGATCCAGTCCTGGCGCGGCCTCCCGATCGCCCGGCGCTACTTCAACCACCTGCCGACCGACGCCGTCGAGGACACCCTCGCCAAGCTGGCGCGGCAGGGCTCCCTGGTCCGCTACCCACCGCTGGTCGAGGAGGAGGGCGTGATGGTCACGCAGACCGAGCACTCGATGTACGTCGGCCCGGACGGGGTCGAGATCCTCACGACCTGCTGAGGGGGCGATCGTGCGGCTCGCCCTGGTGACGACGCCCGAGGCGGTGCCCTCGGGCATCGGCGACTACACCCGGACCCTCGCGCGACACCTGGGCGAGCACCTGGAGGTCGTGCCCTACCTCCCCGACGGCAGCGCGGGCGAGTCCTGGTGCGGTCTCGAGGCGCGCCCGGTCTCGGCCCTCGGCCCCCGCTCGGCGGACCGCATCCTCTATCAGGTCGGGAACGAGCGCGGTCATGCCTTCATGCTCGACCCCCTGCGCCGCGTGGGGGGGACGGTCACCCTGCACGACTGGGTGCTCTTCGACCTGGCGGTCGCCGCCCATCCCGAGCTCGAGCGCGGGGGCTGGAGGGGCCACGTGGCCGCGTGGCGCTGCGGCGGGCTCGAGCAGCGCCAGCGCTGGGTCGAGGCCCTGCGCGCAAGGCGGGCTGGCGTTCCTCCCGAGGCTCGTGCCGCGGGTGGGCCCCTGCTCCATGGCTGGCACGAGCCCGAGGCGGACGGCCGCTGGTGCGCGCCGCGCGCAGGGCTCTCGGTCTCCGATCGCGCGCAGCGCCTGGAGCTCGCCGTCCACCTGCCGGCTGGCCATCGGCTGGCACTGGAGAGCGCCGGGACCACGATCATTCGGCAGGACGGCCCCTTCGAGGGCGTGCTGTCCGCCGACCTGCCGGCAGGGGGCGCCGCGGTGGGGCTCGTCGTCCGCGGCGTGCGGCCGGTGCCCGGCGACCCGCGCGAGCTCGGGGCCTTCGTCCGGGCTGCCACCGTGGACGGCGTGCCGCTCGACCTGCTCGCGGCTCCCGTGCTCCCGCTGGCGGGACCCCAGCTCAGCGACGCCCGCTTCGAGCTCCCGTTCCAGCGCCCGGTGGTGCGCTGGGCGGACGCCTTCCTGGTCCACTCGGCAGCGGTCGCCGATCGGATCCACGAGGACCGCAACGCGGCGACGGCCATCGGCCTCGTCCCTCATGGCGTCGATCCCACGCCGCCGCGCCCCGAGTTGAGGGCCGAGGCCCGTCGCGCCGTGGGCTGGGAGGAGGACGGCTTCCTGCTCGTCAGCTTCGGTGCCATCCAGGAGCACAAGCGCCCCGAGCCCCTGCTGCGGGCCTTCGCCGAGGCGCGCGCACGAGCCCCTCACCTGCGGCTGGTGCTCGCCGGCGCGCCGCGCACCGAGCGGCTCGACCTCGAGGGCCTGCTCGACGAGCTGGGGCTGGCGGACGCGGTCCGCATCACCGGCTGGCTCGAGGAGGACGAGGCGGTCCGCTGGATGGAGGCGGCCGACCTCTGCGTGCACCTGCGGGGCCCCTCCACCATGGGCACCAGCGGCGGGGCGGCTCGAGCGCTGGGAGCGGGCCGGGCGCTGGTCCTCTCCGACCTCCCCGAGTGGCGCGAGTTCCCGGACGAGGCCGTGCGGCGCGTCCCGGTGGGGGGGAGCGAGGTCACCGAGCTGGCCAGCGTCCTGGTCGAGTTGGGGGGCGCGTCCGGCTCCCTGGCCAACATGGAGCAGGCTGCCCTGCGCTGGGCCGCAGAGACCGCCGCGTGGCCCCTGGTGGCCGAGCGGACGGTGGAGCTGCTGGAGCGGATGCCCGGCCACCGGACGGCCCGCAGATCGCTCTTACAGACATTGAACAAAGAGGCCCAGCGCAACGCCGCCCTACGGGCGGAGCGGGCGAAGGGGGGCTGAGCCGCCTCCTCTTCGAGCTTGTCCAGGATTGGACGGTTGACCCCGGTGACGGGCTCGACCCTATGATCCGCCGCCTTCGAGGGCCCCGAACGGTCTTCGTATGCGCTGAGTAATGGGCAAGATCCTCGTCATCGTCGAATCGCCGACCAAGGCCAAGAAGCTCACGGAGTACCTGAAGGGCCTGCCGGACCAGTACGTGGTCCAGTCCTCCGTGGGGCACATCCGTGACCTGCCCAGCAGCTCCGCCGAGATCCCGGCGAAGGTCAAGAAGGAGCCCTGGGCGCGGGTGGGCATCAACGTCGAGGAGGACTTCGCGCCCCTCTACGTGGTGCGCGGCGACTCCCGCAAGCGGATCAACGAGCTGAAGGCCCTGCTCAAGGAGGTCGACCTCCTCCTGCTCGCCACCGATGAGGACCGCGAGGGCGAGGCCATCTCGTGGCACCTGCTCGAGGTGCTGAAGCCCCAGGTGCCGGTCAAGCGGATGGTCTTCCACGAGATCACCAAGACCAAGATCCGCGAGGCCCTCGCCGAGACCCGCGAGCTGGACGACTCCCTCGTGGAGGCCCAGGAGACGCGCCGCATCGTCGACCGCCTCTATGGCTACGAGGTCTCGCCGATCCTCTGGCGGAAGGTCAAGCCCAAGCTCTCGGCCGGCCGCGTGCAGAGCGTGGCCACGCGGATGGTCGTGGAGCGGGAGCGCGAGCGCATGCGCTTCGTCTCGGCCGAGTACTGGGACCTCACCGGCACCTTCAGCGCCGACGAGGGCTCCTTCAGCGCCAAGCTCAACTCGTTCGAGGGCAAGCCCATTGCCAGCGGCAAGGACTTCGAGGCGGAGACCGGTCGCCTGACCGCCAAGGCCGATGGCAAGGTCGCGCTCCTCTCGGCCCAGGACGCGCGCAGCCTCGAGGAGCAGCTCGGCCGCAGCACCTTCAGCGTCATCTCCGCCGAGGAGAAGCCCACCAGCCGGCGGCCCCCGGCGCCGTTCATCACCTCGACCCTCCAGCAGGAGGCGGGGCGCAAGCTGAACTTCGAGGCGCGGCGCACCATGCGGGCCGCCCAGCGGCTCTACGAGAACGGCTTCATCACCTACATGCGGACCGACTCGGTCGTGCTCTCCGACCTGGCGCTGCAGCAGGCCCGCCAGCAGATCGAGGAGACCTTCGGCCCCGAGTTCCTCCACCCCGGCGGCCCGCGCTTCTACAAGGGCAAGGTCCAGAACGCGCAGGAGGCCCACGAGGCCATCCGCCCCGCGGGCGACCCGACCCCGCCGCACCCCGACCTGGTCCACTCCAAGCTGGGTGGGGACGAGGGGCGCCTCTACGAGCTGATCTGGAAGCGGACCCTCGCCTGCCAGATGGCCGATGCCAAGGGCCGCCGCATGACCCTGCGGGTCGGCGGTGAGGTCGACGGCGGCAAGGAGGCCGTGTTCCAAGCCACGGGCACCGTCTGGGACCAGCCCGGCTTCCTCCGTGCCTACGTCGAGGGCAGCGACGACCCCGAGGCCGCGCTGAGCGACAAGGAGACCGTGCTGCCCCCGGTCGAGGTGGGCCAGCCCCTGGGCCTCGACGCCCTGTCGGCCGAGGAGCACCACACCACGCCCCCGGCCCGGCTGACCGAGGCGAGCCTGGTCAAGGCGCTCGAGGAGAAGGGCATCGGGCGCCCGTCCACCTACGCCTCGATCATCGACACGATCCAGCGGCGCGAGTACGTCTTCAAGAAGGGCTCGGCGCTGGTGCCGACCTTCACGGCGTTCGCCGTCGTCTCCCTGATGGAGCAGAACTTCGGCGAGCTGATCGACGAGGGCTTCACGCGCCAGATGGAGGAGAGCCTCGACGAGATCTCGCGCGGCGAGCGGGAGCGGCTGCCCTACCTGAAGTCCTTCTACTTCGGCGGCGAGCGAGCCGGCCTCAAGGCGCTGCTCGAGAAGGTCGGCGACGAGGTCGATCCGCGCCTCGTCAACACGATCCCCCTGGGCGTGGATGCCGCCGGGGAGGCCGTCGTTGCCCGCGTGGGTCGGTACGGCCCGTACGTCCAGAGCGGCGAGCGGCGTGCCTCCGTGCCGGACCTGACCTGTCCCGACGAGCTCACGGTGGCGCGCGCCATCCAGCTGCTCGAGGACAGTGCCAAGGGCGATGAGCCCCTGGGCGTGGACCCGGCGACGGACAAGCCCGTGTACCTCAAGTCCGGCCGCTTCGGCCCGTACGTGCAGCTCGGGGACCCCGAGGAGGGCAGCAAGAAGAAGCCCAAGATGGTCTCCCTGCTGCGAGGCATGACCATGGAGCAGGTCGACCTGCAGCTGGCCCTGCGCCTGCTGGAGCTGCCGCGCTCCCTCGGGAACAACCCCGACGGCGAGGAGGTCCTCGCTCGCGTCGGTCGCTACGGCCCCTACCTCACCTGCGGGACCGAGTCGCGCAGCCTGAAGGACCCGGACAACGTCCTCGACATCACTCTCGAGCGCGCCCTCCAGGTCCTGGCAGAGCCCAAGGCCGGCCGCGGGCGCCAGCAGGCCACCGCCCTCCACAGCTACGGCGAGGTCGAGGCCCTGGATGGCGTCGAGCTCAAGGTGATGAACGGCCGCTACGGCCCCTACATCACGGATGGTGAGGTGAACGCCTCCCTCCCCAAGACGGTCGACGACCCCACCGCCTA
>WTJQ01000540.1 GCA_011524785.1 Planctomycetota bacterium
GATCTCGGCAGGGGGGATACCGTGGACCAGGGCCGCCTCGCGGAAGGCCGAGCGCAGGCCGAAGCGATTGAGGGTCGCGATCATCGCCGTGCGCTCCGCCCCGAACAGCTCGAAGACGTGGTCGAGGATCTCGTCGCGGCGGCGCCAGCAGAAGTCGAGGTCGATGTCGGGTCGATCGCGCCGCGCCGGGTTGAGGAAGCGCTCGAAGGGCAGCCGGTAGCGGAAGGGGTCCGCGTCCGTGAGCCCGAGGCAGTAGGCCACCAGGCTGTCCGCGGCCGAGCCGCGCCCGACGCAGGGGATGCCCTGCGCGCGCGCGAACGCGCCGATCCCCTCCACCAAGAGGAAGTAGGGGGCGAAGCCGAGCCGCTGGATCGTGCTCAGCTCGTGGTCCAGCCGGTGCAGCACCTCGGGGCGGAGGGGGCGGAAGCGCCGCCGGGCGCCGTCGAGGGCGAGCGTGCACAGCCGCGAGTAGGGCGTCTCGCCGTCCTCCAGCTCGACCTCGGGGAAGTGGACCCCTCCCAGGGGCGGGGCGTAGCGGCAGTGGGCGGCGACCACCAGGCCGCGGGCGAGGGCGGGAGGGAGCTCGGCCCAGCTTGGATCCAGCTCGGGGAACGCCTCGCGCACCCGTCGCCGCGCCGCGTCGTCCAGGGGCCAGGCCCCGGGCACGTCCGGGATGCGCTCCACCCGGGCCGCGAGCTCGTCGACCGAGGGCAGGTGGGCGGGGCGACGCGCCAGCCACTCCTCGGGCAGTCCCTCGAGCAGGGCCCCGTGCTTGATGGCGACGCGCACCGCGTGGTCCTCGGCCTGCTCGGGGTGCAGGTACCAGGCGTCCGGCGCGACGAGCAGTCCAGCGCCCGTTGCCAGCGCGGCCTCGAGCAGGGTCCGGGCCGCGGCGGGCGGCGCCGGGGGAGGCGTGCGGGTCCCGCCGAGGGAGGTCGCCTCCTCCGCGAGATCCTTCGACGCGGAAGGGTGCGCAGGGCGCCCGGCGCTCCCCCGGTGCGTGTTGCGAGGAGCCTCGCCAGCCGCGCGCGGATCCCGCAGCCCGCTCAGCCCCGGCGCCGCCGGGGAGAGGAGGGCCAGCAGCCGCCGCGGCTCGACGCGCCCGTTCAGGGCCAGCAGCAGGCGCGGGTGGTCGGCGAGGAGCAGCAGTCCCTCCTGGTGCGCGACGAGCTCCTGGACCAGGTCGAAGGACGCGCCGGGGTCCTCCTCCGCGGAGGGGCTGCCCGGGCCGGCCTCGCCGGGGGAGTGGCCGAGCCGGCGCCGGGTGACCAGGCGGCAGAGGTTGCGGTAGCCGACCTCGGACTCGACCAGGGCCACGACGCGCCCCGGACGGTCGCCGCCGTCGGTCAGCTCGCAGGCGACGAGCGGGCGGACCGGGCCCTCCGCGGCCGCCTCGAGCAGCTCCACGAGCCCGGCGAGGGAGTCCACCTCCGGCAGGGCGAGGACCGGGAGCCCCAGCTCCGCCGCCCGCTCCAGCCAGGCCTCCGGGGCGCCGACCCCGGTCAGGAGGGCGTGGTGGCCGTGGCAGCGGAGGGGGGCGTACATGGGGTTCGGGAGCCCCTTACCCTAACAGATGCCAAACTCCCGTCCAGTCCTCCTGAGGGGCGGATGAGGTGCACCTGGGGCCCGCTAGGCTGGCCCCATGAGCGACTCCCCCTCCCTCGGCGCCATCGAGTGGTGCGACCTGACCGTCCCGGACGCGGCCGCCCTGCGGCCCTTCTACGAGCAGGTGGTCGGCTGGCAGGTCAGCGAGCACTCCATGGGCGACTACGCGGACTTCGTCCTCAGCGGGGAGGGCGGCGCGGCCGCGGGCCTGTGCCACGCGCGGGGAGCGAACGCGGGCCTGCCGCCGCAGTGGCTGCTCTACGTGCGCGTGGCGGACGTGGACGCGAGCGCCGCGCGCTGCCTGGAGCTCGGCGGCCGCGTGCTCGACGGGCCGCGCTCGATGGGGGGCCACCGCTTCTGCGCGGTGCAGGACCCCGCGGGCGCCTGCCTCGGGCTGATCGCTGCCGCGCCCGCTTCCGATTCCTGCAAGGACTGACCCCGATCCTGCCGTCATGAGCCTGCTCCTCCTGCTCCCCCTCCTCGCGCTCCAGGACGCTCCCGCCTCCGGGCCCGAGGACGCCCCGCCCTTCGGCGTCCGCCGCCAGGCCGAGGGCATGGCTCCCGGCTACACGCTCTTCGCGCCGCTGCACTCGGGCACCACCTGGCTGATCGACGCGGAGGGACGCGCGGTCCACTCGTGGCAGCGCGAGGACGGCCCCGGCAACTCGGTCTACCTCACCGACGAGGGGCACCTGCTCCGCGCCGAGAAGCTCAAGGAGGGGTCGCGCATGACCGCCGGCGGCGAGGGCGGCCGGCTGGTGGAGCTCACCTGGGACGGCGAGGTCGTCTGGGAGTACGAGCTCTGCAACGACGACCAGCGCCTGCACCACGACTTCGAGCCGCTCCCCAACGGCAACCTGCTCGCGATCGCCTGGACCTGGCAGTCCCGCCGCGCTGCGGCGCTCGCCGGCCGGGACCCGGAGGCCGTCGGGGCGGAGGGCCTCTGGCCCGACTCCATCCTCGAGCTGAAGCCCGTCGGCGCGGACGAGGTCGAGGTCGTGTGGGAGTGGCACGCCTTCGACCACCTCGTCCAGGACCTGGCCGAGGAGCGCGCGGGGTACGGCGTCGTCGCCGAGCACCCGCGGCGCATCAACGTGAACATCGGGACCGACGCCGCGCGGCAGCCGGAGACCGAGGAGCAGCGCGAGGAGCGCCGCGCCCTCGAGGAGCGCCTGCGCGCGCTCGGCTACGGAGGCGCCGCGCCGCCGGACGACGACCCGGACGCCGGCCGTCGCCGCGGGCGCGCGGACTGGATGCACAGCAACGCCATCAGCTACGACCCCGAGCTCGACCTCATCGCGCTCTCGCTGCGCAACTTCAGCGAGGTGTGGGTGGTCGATCACTCGACGACCACCGAGGAGGCGCGCGGCTCCGAGGGCGGCCGCCAGGGCGTGGGGGGCGACCTCGTCTGGCGCTGGGGCAACCCCGAGCAGCACCACCACGGCCGCGCCGAGGACCGCCAGCTGTTCGGCCAGCACGACGTGCGCTGGACGCGCGTGGACGGGCGCCCGGCGCTCTCGATCTTCAACAACGGCGAGGGCCGTCCGGAGGCGCGCTTCTCGTCGGTCGTCGTGCTCGGGTTCCCCGCGGACGACGAGGGGATCGTCGCCGCGCCGGTCGACGGGCGCTTCTTGCCCGAGCGGCCGCTCGTGACCTGGACCGCCGAGGAGCGCGAGAGCCTCTACTCGGGCCACATCTCGGGCGTGCAGCACCTGCCGCACGGCGGCTTCCTGGTCTGCGACGGCGAGGGCGGGCGCTTCCTGGAGGTCGCCGCCGACGGGAGCCTCCTGTGGGAGTTCGTCAGCCCGGTGGGCCGGCGCGAGGGCGCGGACGGCCCGCCCCGCGGCGACCGCCGGCCGCCCCGTGGGGAGCGGCCTCCCGGGCCGCCGCCGGGGCGCCGCGGGGGTCCCCC
>WTJQ01000398.1 GCA_011524785.1 Planctomycetota bacterium
AGCTCGACGAGCTGCAGCGCCGCGTCACCTCCTGGGCGCGCGCGACCTCCTGACCGGCCGACGACTCCGTCCCGACCCCGCCTCCACCATGGCTCCCGATCCCGCTGCTCCCTCGTCCTCCGATCCCCCGACCGAGGCCCCCGCGATCCGACGCGTGATGATGCCGCGCGACACCAACGCGGTCGGGACCATCTTCGGAGGCGTGATCCTCTCCGAGATCGACCTCGCCGCGGCGATCGAGGCCCACAAGCACCACCCCAAGCGGGTGGTGACGGTCTCGATGGACAAGATCGACTTCAAGGCGCCGGTGTTCGTCGGCGACCTCGTGTCGTTCCACACCCGCACCGAGCGGATCGGGCGTACCTCGATCACGGTGCGCGTCGACGTGTGGTCGCAGCAGCGCTTCGGAGGCGCCGACAACGTCCACGTGACCGAGGCGACCGTGACCATGGTCGCGGTGGACGACGCCATGCGTCCGGTCCCGGTGGGTCAGCTGGACTAGCGTCCCAGCTCGTCGAGGAGCCGCCCGGCAGCGGCCGCCGGGTCCTCGCTGCGCGCGAGGGCCGTGAACACCTGCTCGAGCGTGCCGCCCGTGCCAGCCTGGCGCGTGAGGTCCTCGAGGGTCCCCTCGGCAACGACCTCACCCTCGGCGAGGATCACCATCCGATCGCAGACCCGCTCGACCACGTCCAGCAGGTGCGAGGTGTAGAGCACCGCGCCGCCGCGGTCGGCCCACTGACGCAGCAGCTCCTTGACGAGGGCTGCGCCCGGCGCGTCCAGACCGGTCAAGGGCTCGTCCAGCACCAGCAGGCCTGCGTCCGAGCAGAGCGCCAGGGCCAGGGCCGCCCGCTGCCGCATGCCGCGTGAGTACCCGCCGAGGGCCTCGGCGGAGCGCCCCTCCAGACCGAGTCCGCGGACCACGGAGGCGCGGTCCGTTCCCTCGAGGGGTCGTCCTCGCAGGCCCAGGACCAGATCCATGTGCTGGTCGAGGCTCAGGTTCGGGTAGAGCGGGGCGCCGTCGGGAACGAGCGCCAGGTGGCGTCGCGCGCCCAGGGGATCGGTCGCGAGGTCGAGGCCCCCGATGTGGACCGTGCCTGCGTCGGGCTCGAGCAGGCCGGTCAGGATGCGGACGGTCGTGGTCTTGCCCGCGCCGTTGGGTCCGAGCAGGCCGACGACCTCCCCGGGGTGGACGGCCAGGTCCAGGCCGGCCACCGCGACCCGCTCCCCGAAGGTGCGGCGCACGCCGCTGAGCTGGAGGAGGGGAGGCCGGTCCACGTCAGCAGCCTAGCGCATGGAGGTCGTGGTCCCTCGCAACGAGCGCGGCCCCGCTCGAGGACTCGAGCGGGGCCGCGGTCTGGAGCCTCGGTGGGGGCTCAGGCCATGAGGGCTTCGTCGTCGTAGAGGGTCGCCGGGAGGCCCTGGTTCTCGGTCAGGTCCTCCATCAGCTTGGCCACGGCGCCCGCCGGGGCCTGGCGCAGCTTGGCCCCCTTGGGGTTGTGGGGCTGGCCCTTCAGGACGTGGACGGCGATCGGCTTGATCTCCTGGACGCGCTTCACCCAGCCCTTCACCTCGGTGTCCTTCGTGTTGTCGGCGTCGCCCCGGTAGAAGCTGGCCTCGAGGATCAGGTGGTCGAAGTAGTGGAGGTCCTTGGTCAGCGAGGCGAGCTGGGGGCCCTTGGCGCCGGTCAGCGCCGTGAAGCCCTTCGAGGTGCCCCACTCATAGCGGACGAAGACGCGGTCGTAGATCGAGAGGGCCGCCCGCACGTCGTAGCTGGAGAAGTCGACGGAGCGGGTCTGGATGTAGAGCTTGGCCCGCGGGAACCACTTGTCGCAGAGGGCCCGGAAGTTCTCGGTGGCGTCCCGGAGGTCGGGGTGCTCGGTCGGATCGGCCGAGGTGCCCACGATGACGATGCTCTGGAGCTTCTCGCCCGCCTTGGAGAGCTCGATCATCCGCGTGGCCGCCGTCGTCACGACCAGGGAGGAGCGGGGCAGCACGCTGTCCTTGGCGACCGACATGTGGTCGTGGGCAGCGCAGAGGTCGACGGTGAGAACGCGTCCGAGCCGCTCGGTGACGAGGGGCCCATGGACGATGGGGGTGGTGGTCGCGGTCGTCATGGGACGGGGCCTGCCAGGGCGGCAGGTCGAGGCCTCCGAGGAGGCCCTGGGGCGGGTCGAGAGGGCTCCGAGCCCTCTGGAGAGGGCCGGATACGGCCTACACCGCTCGCTGAGAGGGGAAACAGCATAGGTTCTCGCATCCCTCCTGTCCACCCTGGGGTGGGTCCTGAGGGTCCTCAAGAGGTCCCTCGGAGGGCTCGAAATCCCATCGTGAGGGCAAGAGTGGACCTCCATCCCGCATCTCGTATGCATTCGATCCACCCAATCCCCCGGTAGCCCGGGTCCCATCGCGAGGCCTCGAGGAGGTAAGGGACCAGCAATTCCACGATGGCGGCGCTCGTCAGCGCGGCGCGAGCCCACCAGTCGAGTCCGGTGGAGCCCCCAGGGGGCGCCCGGAGGGCCTCCCAGGGGTCCGTGGATGAGGCCTGGGGAGCCCTCTCAGGAGCCTGACCCGGGGCCTGGGTCCGCGATTGGATGGCCGAGTGGAGCTGAGGAGGGACCATGAGGGCCTGAGCGATGGGGGTGCCGGGGGACCCGGCGCAGCGCGGCCCCGTCCGGCGCTCGAGCAACTGGAGCCAGGGCTCCCGGGCCCGGCCATGGCTCTCCCCGAGGACGGCTCCCGTCGGGCCTGGTGGCGGGGCTGCATGCCTTGCCAGGGGAGCGCGGCGCATGCAGTGCCCGGTGCTCCTCCCTGGGTCTCCTCCACAGGGCTCTCGGCCTGCTCCAGCCGAGGGATTCCGGTGTACCCCTGCCAGGGGCTTCCGGTGCTCCTGCCGGGGTCCGTCCGACCCCTCGGCGGGAAGTCGGTTCGAGGGCTCCAGGACCCCTCGCGCGACATCCGGTCACCTTGACCCCCCCCAGCACCCCTCCTAGACTCTCGCGCGAGTTTCAGTCCCCGCCCAACCGGGCCGGAGCCGAGCCCTCAGCGGTGCGACAAATCGCCGCAACCCCTTGGACGCAAGGAGGATGCAGCGGATCGCGCGGTAGGGGTGTGGCCTCGGCGCGGGAGGAGTCCCCGCCCGCCATGCTCTTCGACTACCTGAACGTCCTGGTCTTCGTGGCCGTGGGCTTCGTGTTCGTGATGGCGAACCTCGTCATCGGTTCCTTCATCCGGCCGAAGCGCCGGGGCACCGACGGTCTCGAGACCTACGAGTGCGGCGAGGAGACCATCGGCGACACGTGGATCCAGTTCGACATCCGGTACTACACCGTCGCTCTGATCTACGTGATCTTCGCCGTCGAGATCGCCTTCCTGTTCCCCTGGGCGATGGTGCTGAAGCGCGCCTTCGAGACGCCCGAGATCGGACTGTGGGCGCTGGCCAAGGGCTTCCTGTTCGTGACCATCCTGTTCTTCGGGCTGATCGCGGTGTGGGCCAAGGGCGACCTGGACTGGATCCTGACCTGGTCGAAGGAGTCGTACATCCCGACCGGGCGCAGGGAGGGCAGCACCATTCCGCCCCTCGCCGTGATCGACAGCGACGAGGAGTCCGGCGAGGGCTCCGAGGAAGAGGCCGCCTGACGGCAGGAGAAGCACCATGGGTCTGCTCGAAGAAGCATTCGAAGAGAACGTCCTGACCACCAAGGTCGACTGGCTCATCAACTGGGCCCGCCTCAACAGCATCTGGCCGATGACCTTCGGCCTGGCCTGCTGCGCCATCGAGATGATGGCGGTGGGGGCGGCTCACCACGACCTGGACCGCTTCGGCGCCGGCGCCTTCCGCGCCTCACCGCGCCAGGCCGACCTGATGATCGTGGCAGGCACGGTCAACTTCAAGATGGGCGAGAGGGTCAAGCGCCTCTACGACCAGATGCCCCACCCGAAGTACGTCATCGCCATGGGCGCGTGCGCGACCGGCGGGGGCCCCTACTACAAGTACGGCTACACGGTCATGAAGGGCGTCGACCGGATCATCCCCGTCGACGTCTACATCGCTGGCTGCCCGCCGCGGCCCGAGGCGCTCCTGGAGGGACTCATGAAGCTCCAGGAGAAGATCAAGCGCACCCCCGTCATCCGCCGTCCCGCGCGGACCGCCTGAGGCTCCCCGGAGGACACCCATGGAGTTCCAAGCGATCCACGACCGCCTCAAGGCGCAGGGAGCGCCGGGCCTGCTCGGCTTCGACGAGCCGCGCCCGGCGAACAAGAAGGAGAAGGACCCCGGCCGCGCCGGGATGCCCTTCGTGACCATCGACCCGGCGCACATGGTCGAGTTCCTCCGCGTCTGCCGCGACGACGAGAAGCTCAAGCTCGACATCCTCTGCGACCTCACCGCCTCGGATCCGTCCGCGGACTCCGAGGACCTCTGGATCCTGATCCAGCTGCTGTCGATCGAGCACAAGCACCGGCTCGCCATCAAGGCGCCGCTGCCCAAGAGCGCTCCCACCGTGGCCTCGGCCACCGCGATCTATCGCGCCGCCCAGTGGCACGAGCGCGAGTGCGGGGAGATGTACGGCATCACCTTCGAGGGCAACCCCGATCCGCGCCACATCCTGCTCCCGGACGACTGGGAGGGCTATCCGCTCCGCAAGGACTACGAGTTCCCGCGGGAGTACCACGGCATCTCGTGCGAGTGAATCATGACTGACACCGTCGGAAAGGCCGAGGTCGAGCAGACCCCGCAGGACTACAAGCCCTCCATCCAGGCGGAGGAGCAGCGCACCCTGCCCAGCGGCGAGAAGGAGTTCTTCTTCGACGTCACCACCTCGGACCTCGAGGTGAACATGGGCCCGCAGCACCCCGCGACGCACGGGGTGATGCGCGTGCTGATTCGCTGCGACGGCGAGCTGGTGACCGGTGCGCAGGCCCACCTGGGCTACCTGCACCGGTGCGCCGAGAAGATCGGCGAGAACGTCGAGTGGCTGCAGTACCTGCCGTACACGGACCGGTACGACTACCTCGCGTCGATGAACAACAACCTCGGGTACAGCCTCGCGGTCGAGGCCCTGATGCCCGACCTCGAGATCCCGCGGCGCGCCACCCTGCTGCGCACGATCTGCGCGGAGCTCAACCGCATCGCCTCGCACCTCGTGGCGATCGGGACCTACGGCCTCGACATCGGGGCCTTCACCCCGTTCCTGTACGCCTTCCGCGAGCGCGAGTGGATCCAGGCGCTGTTCGAGAAGATCTGCGGCGCGCGCCTGACCTACAGCTACATCCGGATCGGCGGCGTCTTCAACGACGCGCCTCCCGGCTGGCTCCAGGAGGTCGGTCACTTCTGCGACGTCTTCGAGGAGAAGTGGAAGGAGTACCACGACCTGCTCGCGGTGAACCACGTCTTCGTGATGCGGACGGCCAACGTCGGCGTCATCCCCAAGGACATGGCGATCGACTTCGGGCTCACCGGACCGATGCTGCGCGGCTCGGGCGTCGACTTCGACCTGCGCCGTGACATGCCCTACATGGCCTACGGTGAGGCCCACGAGGCCGGGGCCTACGACGTCCCGCTCGGCGAGGGCAAGAAGGGCGCGCTCGGCGACTGCTGGGACCGCTTCTACGTCCGCATGCTCGAGATGAAGGAGTGCATCAAGCTGGTGCGCTGGTGCCTCGAGGTGATCGAGGACGGCCCGATCATCGGGGACGTCCCCAAGGTCCTGAAGGTGCCCGCTGGCGAGGCCTACGTCGGGATCGAGAACCCGCGCGGCGAGCTCGGGCACTACGTCCACTCCGACGGGGGCAAGGTCGCGGTGCGCTGCCGCGTGCGCGGCCCCTCCTTCACCAACCTCGCCGTCGTCGAGGAGCTCATGCCGGGCTCCCTGCTCGCCGACTCCGTGGCGATCATCGGCTCGACGGACATCGTGATCGGGGAGACGGATCGATGAGCCTGCTCCAGGAAGCCGCCGGCCCCGTGCTCGAGCACGCGGCCCGTCCCGAGGGGGATGCCTCCATCTTCGTGAGCCTGCACCGCTGGCTCATCCCGGAGGCCTTCGTCGACCAGGTGCCCACCTGGTTCGTGGCGCTCGGCGGGATCGGGATCGGCCTGGGCCTGCTGATCGGCCTGATCTCGGTGACCGTGATGTTCTGCGTGTGGCTCGAGCGCAAGGTGTCGGGCCACATCCAGTGCCGGACGGGCCCGATGTACGCGGGTGGCTGGCACGGCTGGGCCCAGTCGATCGCTGACGGGGTCAAGCTCCTGACCAAGGAGGACACGGTCCCGAAGGACGCCGACCGGACGATGTTCTGGATCGCGCCCGCGATCGTGCTCGCCTCGATCTTCGGCGCCCTGGCTGCCATGCCGATCTCCTACGACTGGTGGTTCGGCCGCATGGACCTGGGTGTCTTCGCCATCCTCGCGCTCTCGTCCACGACGACCATCGGCGTCGTCATGGCGGGCTGGGCCTCCAACTCCAAGTGGTCGCTCTACGGCGCCATGCGCGAGGCCGCCCAGGTGGTCGCGTACGAGATCCCGCTCGGCCTCTCCCTCCTGGCTCCCCTGTTCGCCCTCGGCACCTTCAGCCTCGGCGAGGCCAGCGCGCTGCAGTCGGGCTGGTTCGGGATGAAGTGGGCGATCTTCACCAACCCCTTCCTCGTCCCGGCCTTCCTGATCTACGCGATCAGCGCCCTGGCCGAGACCAAGCGCGCGCCGTTCGACCTGCCCGAGGCGGAGTCCGAGCTCGTCGCCGGGTTCATGACCGAGTACTCCGGCATTCGCTGGTCGTTCTTCTTCTTCGAGGAGTACGCCGCGATGCTGCTGATGTCGATCGTCGGCGCGTTCTTCTGGTTCGGCGGCTTCGAGAGTCCCGCGACCGGCGCGCTGCGCGCGGCCGGCGTCGAGGAGAGCTCGCTGCTCTTCGGCTTCGTGTGCTTCGGCACGGTGATGCTGAAGGGCCTCTTCGGCATCTTCCTGATGATGTGGCTGCGCTGGACCCTGCCGCGCGTGCGCATCGATCAGGTGATGACCATGGGGTACAAGTACCTCACCCCCCTCGCCCTCTTCTGTGTCCTCGGCGCCGCCTGCTGGGAGGCGCTGGTCCACGCCCTGTTCTCCTGAACCGAGCCACCTAGCCCCCCGCCAACCATGGTCAGCGGCACTCGCTACTTCCAGAACGTCTGGGACACCCTCAAGACGACGCTGGTCGGCATGAGCATCACGGGCAAGTACCTGATGCGGAAGCCGATCACGGTGCAGTACCCGGACGAGCGCATGCCGATCCCCGATCGGTACCGCGGGATCCACTATCTCGAGCAGGAGAAGTGCATCAACTGCCTCGCCTGCGCGCGGGCCTGTCCGATCGACTGCATCGAGATGGACGCGGTCCGGCACGGCAAGGAGCTCGAGTGGGTCTCGTTCACGCTCGACTACCAGAAGTGCATGTTCTGCGAGCTGTGCGTCTACCCCTGCCCCAAGGACTGCATCCACATGGGCACGGAGTTCGCGCTGGTGGTCGAGGACCGCAGTGAGCTGAACCACGACCTCCTCTCCTTCAAGGGCATGGCCGTCGACGCCCGCATCCGCATGCGGGAGGCCGAGAAGAAGAAGGCCGAGAAGGAGGCCGCCAAGAAGGCCAAGGCAGAGGCCGAGGCCGCCGCCAAGGCTGCCGAGGGCGAGGCCGACGACGCCGCCGGAGGCGACGCCTGATGGACCCCAAGCTCCAGCAGTCCGTCTTCTACGGCCTGCTCGCGCTGGCGGTCGTGGCCGCCATCGGTGGCGGGCTGATCAGTCACGGAGCCGAGGGCATGGCCTTCGGCCTCTTCGCGTCGTTCACCATCGGCGGCTCGCTCATGTGCATCTGGGAGCGCTCGGTGGTCCGCAGCGCCTTCTCGCTCATGGCGACCTTCATGGGGGTCGCGGGACTCTTCGTCCTGCTCGGCCACGACTTCCTGGCCATGGCCCAGGTGCTGATCTACGTGGGCGGCATCCTGGCCCTGCTGCTGTTCGGCGTGATGCTGACCCCGCCGGACCTGACCGAGCGCAAGCTGACCCGCGTCGGCGCGGCGACCGTGTTCGTGTTCGGCGGCGCTGGCCTGGTGTGGAACCACGTCCAGAGCGCGACGCGCTCGCTGGCGGTCCTGCCCCCCGAGGAGCTCGCTGAGGCCACCACCCAGGACCGGGCCATCGGGCTCGCGTTCCTCCACCCCGAGCAGTACGTGGTCGCCTTCGAGCTGGCCGCCTTCCTGCTCACCGTGGCCCTGGTCGCGGCGGTCTACATCGCGCGCCGCCGGACCGAGGACTTCGAGCCCGAGGAGGTCGCCTGATGGGCGTCGAGGCCTACATGGCGGTCGCGGGCGTGCTCTTCGCCCTCGGGATCGTCTGCATCATCAGCCGCCGGAACATCCTCTACGTCCTCATGGGCGTCGAGATGATCCTGAACGCGGCCAACATCAACTTCGTGGCCTTCAACCGCTTCGGCAACGGCGGGATGGAGGGCCGGATGTTCGCGATCTTCGTGATCATCCTCGCGGCGGCCGAGGCTGCGATCGCCCTCGCGATCGTCCTCAACGTCTTCCACCTGTTCCAGAGTGTCCGACCCAGCGAGGCGGACATCCTGCGCGACTAGCGCCGACCCTTCCCCCCCGAGGCGCAGCCATGAACACCCTGACCGCGTTCGACTACAAGCTCCTGCTTGCGGTCCCCCTCATCCCGCTCTGCGGGTACGTCATCCAGATCTTCTTCGGGCGCAACCTGCCCCGGAAGGGCGACTGGCTCCTCACGGGCGGCATGTTCGTCGTGATGGGCATCACGGTCTACATGTTCCTCGCCAAGGCCCTGGGCCACACGGGGGACCTGCCCTTCTGGAACGAGTCGGCGGCCACCGAGGGCGGCCCCGTCTTCCGCTGGCTCTACGACGCGTCCGCCGTGTCGAGCGACCGGAACCTGGTGGCGGGGATCCTCTACGACGGCCTGGGCGCGACGATGCTGATGGTCGTGGGCGTGGTGTCGTTCCTGGTGCACCTCTTCGCCACCGGCTACATGCACGGTGACCGGCGCTACCACATCTTCTTCGCGAACATCTCGCTGTTCACGTTCGCGATGCTGGGCCTCGTCCTCAGCGACAACATCCTCTTCCTGTTCATCTTCTGGGAGCTGATGGGCCTGATGAGCTACCTGCTCATCGGCCACTTCTCGCACGACCCGACGAGCTCCCGGATCAAGTTCGCGGCCGCCGCCTGCAAGAAGGCCTTCCTCACCACGCGCGTGGGGGACACCTGCCTCTTCTTCGGCATGGCGATGTTCTATTTCCTGCTGCCGCGGGAGTACAACGAGCTCGTCGGCCAGGGCCTGATCGAGGGGGACACGGTCCTCTCGAGCTTCCGGTTCAGCGAGCTGTGGCAGATGACCGGGGCCATCGTGGAGGCCCACGGCGGTGACTACCCCGCGTGGATGACGGTCGCGGGCCTGTTCACGTTCGGAGGCACGGTCGGCAAGTCGGCGCAGTTCCCGCTGCACATCTGGCTGCCTGACGCCATGGAGGGCCCGACGCCGGTGTCCGCCATGATCCACGCGGCGACCATGGTCGCTGCGGGCGTCTACCTGCTCGGGCGGATGTTCCCGATGATGTCGCCCACGACCCTGCAGTTCGTGATGGCCATCGGCGGCATCACGGCCCTGTTCGCGGCGACCATCGGCTGCACCGTGAACGACATCAAGGGCGTGCTGGCCTACTCCACCATCAGCCAGCTCGGCTTCATGGTGGCGTCGATCGGCACCGGCGGCCTCGGGATCGTGGCGGGCCTCTTCCACATGGTCACGCACGCCTTCTTCAAGGCCTGCCTGTTCCTCTCGGCCGGCTCCGTGATCCACGGCTGCCACCACGAGCAGGACATGCGCCGGATGGGGGGCCTGCGGAAGATGATGCCCATCACCTTCGCGGCGATGCTCGTCTGCACCCTGGCCATCGCCGGCATGCCGCTCTTCGCGGGCTACTACTCGAAGGACCGGATCATCGGCTCCGCCATCGAGTCGGTCCTGACCCAGTGGCGCGGAGGCAACGTCTTCGTGATGGTCGTCCTGCCGCTCGCGGCGATGCTCACGACCTTCTACATGTTCCGCCTGATCTTCATGACCTTCTTCGGTGAGTACCGGGGCGGCCACGACGATCACGGGCATGGCCACGGTCACGACGACCACGCGGCCCACGACGCGCACGACGATCACGGGCACGACGACCACGGCCACGGTCACGTCCCGCACGAGTCGCCGACCAACATGGCGATCCCGCTGATCGTCCTCGGCCTCCTGGGCGTGTTCGGCGGCCACATGTGGCTCACGGGCGATCCGCTGTCCAACAACGGCACCTGGTTCACCAACCTCGTGCGCTGGGAGGACATGTACGTCCTGCCCAACGGCTCCTCGCTGCAGCTGCTCAACATGAACATGCTGGAGGTCAGCGAGCACAACCACCACGTGGGCCACCTCTGGGCGGTCGGCGTGTCCCTGACCGTGCTCGCCCTGGGCCTCTTCGGCGCCTGGTGGATGTACATCCGCAAGGCCGATCCCAGCAAGCAGGGCAGCGACGACCTCCCGGGTCTCTTCCCGATCCCGGACGGCATCACCGGCAAGCTCGGCCTCGTCTACGAGACCGTGCGCGACAAGTACTACATCGACGAGTTCGTCAACGGCTCCGTCATCCGCGGCACGATGGTCGCCGCGCGGGCCCAGAGCTGGTTCGACGCCAACGTGGTGGACGGGCTCGTCGTGGGCACCGGCAAGACCGCGCGCGCGCTGGGCTTCGTCTGCGGCTGGATCGACAAGCACATCGTCGATGGCGCCGTGAACTGGGTCGGCAACACCACCCAGGCCTTCGGCTCCGTGGTGCGCCTGTTCCAGACCGGCCGCATCCAGCAGTACATCTCGTTCGCCGTGGGAGGGGCGCTCCTCGTGGCGGCCTTCCACATCCTGACCTGATCCCCCCCGCCTCCCCCCCACGGACACCTCCAGGCAGATCGCCATGGATCAACTCAACCTCGACTCGGCCAACGCCACCAGCCTGCTGAGCTGGCTGACCTTCCTGCCGCTGATCGGCATGACGGTCGTCATGCTCATCCCGAAGACGAACATGCGCGCGATCAAGATCGCGGCCGGCGTGTTCACCTTCATCCCGCTGGTGATCGCGACCCAGATGTACTTCTCGGGCTTCGACAAGGCGGCTGAGGGCTACCAGTTCGTCGAGCACCACAGCTGGATCCCGATCGGGAAGATCTTCTACTCGGTCGGAGTGGATGGGCTCTCCATGCCCCTCATCTGGCTGACGACGATCCTCTTCTTCATCGCCGTCCCCGCGAGTGAGACCGTGCCGCGCCTCTCGAAGGCGTACTACGCCCTCTTCCTCATGCTCGAGGTTGGGGTCATCGGGGTCTTCGTCGCCCTCGACTACTTCCTCTTCTACGTCTACTGGGAGATCATGCTCCTGCCGATGTACTTCCTCATCGGCATCTGGGGTGGGCCGCAGCGTGAGTACGCGGCCATCAAGTTCTTCCTGTACACCCTGGCGGGCTCCGTCCTGATGCTGATCGCCGTCGTGGCGATGCGGATCGACACCGGCACCTTCTCGATCCCCGAGCTGATCGCGATCGGCAAGGCTGGCGGCTTCACGGGCCCGGCCCTGCTGGGGATGAAGTTCACCACCTGGGTCTTCTGGTTCCTGTTCGTGGCCTTCGCGATCAAGATCCCGGCGTTCCCCTTCCACACGTGGCTGCCGGACGCCCACGTCCAGGCGCCCACCCCGATCTCCGTGATCCTGGCGGGCATCCTCCTGAAGCTGGGCGGCTACGGCCTCCTGCGGGCCTGCTTCCCGGTGGTCCCGGACGCGATGAACGAGTTCGCGTTCGCCCTGGGCGTGCTGGGGGTCGTGGCCATCGTGTACGGCGCCTACGTCGCCCTGGCGCAGAGCGACTTCAAGAAGATGGTGGCCTACAGCTCGGTCAGCCACATGGGCTTCGTCGTCCTCGGGATGGCCGCCCTGACCGACTGGGGGATGAACGGTGCTGCCCTGCAGATGTTCACCCACGGCATCAGCTCCGCCGCCTGCTTCCTCATCGTGGGCGTCATCTACGATCGGGCCCACCACCGCGACCTGAACGGCTTCGGCGGGCTCGCGCAGCCGATGCCCCGCTACTGGGCCCTGGCCACCGTGGCCTTCTTCGCCTCGCTCGGCCTGCCGGGCATGGCCGGGTTCGTGTCCGAGGCGCTGACCATGGTCGGCTCCTTCCAGTCGCAGGTCGGCTGGACCGAGGAGGCCAAGGCCTCGGGCTGGATGTGGGGTCCCTTCCAGTGGCTCACCCTCATCGCCACCATCGGCATCGTGATGACCGCCGCCTACATCCTGTGGGCGCTCCAGCGCGTGTTCCTGGGCACGCTGAACGAGAAGTACAAGGACTACGAGGACATCACGGGACGCGAGGTCTTCAGCCTCGCTCCGCTGCTGATCCTCTGCGTGGTGCTGGGGGTCTTCCCCTTCCTCATCCTCGACTGGATGGAGGTCAGCGTCACCGACCTGATGCGGATCCTGGCCTTCGCGGGCTGAACCTCGACCCGGACGACACCCGATGCTCGGCCTTCAAGAGACCCCCGACCTGCACTGGCACGGCCTCGGCCTGCTGGCGCCCGAGCTGACGCTCGTGGCGACCTCGCTGGTCGTGCTGGTCATGGACCTCGTCTGGAAGGAGCGCGACTCCTGGCGGCTGGGGGCGATCTCCCTGGTCGGCCTGGCCGCGGCGGCCTTCCAGCTGGTGGGCGCAGGCGCGACCCAGGACACGGCCTTCGGGCTCGTGGCCATCGACAGCTTCGGAGGCTTCTTCAAGCTGTTCACGTGCGCCGCGACCGCGGCGAGCATCCTGTTCGTGATGCTCGACCGGCGCGAGCGGCGCCACCGCATCGGGGAGTACTACTTCCTGCTGCTCGGCGCGGCGATCGGCATCTTCTTCATGGTGAGCACCAACAACCTGTTGCTGCTCATCCTCGGCCTCGAGCTGGCGAGCCTGTCCAGCTACAGCCTGTCGGGCTTCCACAAGGGCGAGAAGCGCTCGGCCGAGGCGGCCATGAAGTACGTCGTGTTCGGCGGCCTCTCCGCCGGCGTCATGGTCTTCGGCATCAGCCTCCTCTACGGGGCGACCGGGACCCTGGACCTGCGCGTCATGTCCGGCGCCCTGGAGGCGGACCCGGTGGGCGAGGGCGTGGCACGCAGCCTCGCCATGGCCATCGACCAGAGCCCGGCCATGGTGGCCCTGGCGATGGTCCTGATCCTCGGCGGCTTCTCGTACAAGATCAGCGCGGCGCCCTTCCACTTCTGGGCGCCCGACGTCTACGAGGGCGCCCCCATGCCGGTGACGACCTTCCTGGCCGTCGCCTCCAAGGCGGGCGGCTTCGGCGCGCTGCTGCGCTTCTTCGGCATGCTCTTCGTCGCGCCGGGTGTGGACGAGGCGGTGGCCGAGTACCGCGACCAGATCGGAGCCCTGCTGGCCCTCGTCGCGGCCGTGACCATGACGCTGGGCAACCTGGCGGCGGTCCGCCAGGAGAGCGTCAAGCGGATGCTGGCCTACTCCTCGGTGGCCCACGCCGGCTACGTGCTGGCTGGCCTCGCGGCCATGAACGTCGTTGGGCTCCAGGCGGCGATGTTCTACCTGGCCGCCTACTACTTCATGAACCTCGGGGCGTTCGGCTTCCTGCTCTACTTCACCGGCGTGACGGGGCGGGAGACCTACGACTCCCTCCGGGGCATGGGCCCGAAGGCCCCGCTCATCACCGTGCCCATGGTCGTCTTCCTGGTGAGCCTCACCGGGATCCCTCCGACGGTCGGCTTCATCGGCAAGTACAAGCTCTTCGACGCCATGCTCGAGTCGAGCGCGGGTCTCGGGTGGCTGGCCGTCCTCCTCGGCATCAACTCGGCGATCAGCCTCTACTACTACCTGCGCGTCGCGAAGGTCCTCTTCCTCGAGACCTCCGACGATCCGGAGCCCCTGCCGCAGCCGCAGATGGCCGG
>WTJQ01000272.1 GCA_011524785.1 Planctomycetota bacterium
CGGCATCACCGTGGAGAGCTACTTCGAGCGGGCCTTCCAGCTCGGCCGCTACCAGCTCCGGCTCGGCGCGAAGGTCGGTGCCCCCGACGTCTTCTTCGAGGAGGGCACGGTGACCGCCGACGGGCTGCGCCCGGACCTCGTGGACCTGCTCGAGGAGCAGCGAGCCGGCTCGGAGGCGATCGTCGAGGAGCTGCAGCGCCTCGAGGCGGGGGGCGAGATCGAGCGCTTCACCCCCGAGCAGGCCGCCGAGGCGGTCTCCGGAGAGGCCGACGACGGCACCCGGCCGCCGCTGGCCGAGCTGCCGCGCACGGACTTCTGGGACGCCCTGTACCAGCGCCGCTCCATCCGACGCTTCAAGCCGGACCCGGTCCCGCGCGAGCTGGTCGACCAGGTCCTCCACGCGGGCATCTGGGCCCCCAGCTCCTGCAACTACCAGATGTGGGACCTGGTGGCCGTGGACGATCCCGAGGTCAACGCGCGCCTGGGCGCCCTCTCGACCCAGATGGCGAACGCGCCGGTCAACGTGGTCGTGGCCTACGGGAGGAACTTCAGCGAGGAGAACTTCGCCAACGTCCAGTCGGCCTCGGCCCTCATCCAGAACATGAGCCTCGCCGCCCAGGTGCTGGGGCTCGGCAGCTTCTGGATCACGCAGACCGGGGACCCCGACGCGGTCCGCCGCGAGGTCGGCCTCCCCGAGGATCGCTGGGTCGTCGCGGTGCTCGCCCTCGGGTACCCGAAGGCCGTCCCGGCGAAGGGCCCCAAGCGGCGCCCCCTGAGCCAGGTCGCCCACTGGAACCACTACGCCGGCCGCCCGATCCCGAGCTCGGCGGATCCGGCCGCTTGGGAGCCCGACCTCCTCGCGATCTACCAGCGCGCCCGCGTCCTCAACGGCCTGCGCCACAACAAGCCGCGCGCCTGGGAGACCCGCGCGCTGCTCGGAGCCCTCGAGGCCCTGGTGCCGGACGCAGGGGAGAAGGGCAACCTGCGCGCGCTCGACGTGCTGCCCTGCACGGGCATCCTCACCGACCGCCTCGCGCGCGAGCGCCGGGGCTACCGCTTCGACGTGGTGGAGCGCTCCCCGGAGGTCGCGGCCTGGGCGGGCAAGCGCGCCAAGCCGACGGGTGAGGCCTTCTGCTGGACCCCGGCCAGCGAGGGCGGCTCGCCCCCCGAGGGCACCTACGACCTGGTCACGCTCCTCTTCCGCCTCGAGGGCGTGCGGCCGGAGGATCGCCGCGCCTGGATGGCCGCCGCCGCGCGCTGGGTGCGCCCCGGCGGGCGCGTGCTCGTGGGCTTCGTCTCGAAGCGCTCGTTCCACGACTGGACCGAGCGCGCCCGCGCGCGCCGCGGCGGCCCCGGCGGCGTGGAGTACGTGCTCTCGCCCGATCCGAACATCGGTCCCTTCGCGGCCCTCGAACCGCGTGAGGTCGAGGGCCTCGCTGCGGACGCGGGGCTGGTGCCCTGCGGCTCGCTCGGCTGCCAGGTCGCTCCGCAGGAGGAGGAGGTCGCGTTCCGCACCCGGAACTTCCCCGCGCGCCTGGCCAGCCTCGTGCGCCTCGCCTCGGGCGCCGTCCGCGCGCTCGAGCGCGTCCCCGGCCTTGCGGCCGCCCGCGGCCGCTTCCAGTTCCGGGCCTACGAGCGCCCGGCCTGAGGCGCGGCGGACGCATCGGCCGCCGCGCGGCGATAGCGCGCCACCGACTCGGACCACGTCCGTCGCGCGACCCCGCGCTCGACGGGCGCGCAGTGAAGCAGCCCGAAGGTCGCCCCGAGGGCCTCCCCCATGGCAACGGCGTCGAACGCGTGCGGCGGGCCTCCCTCCTCCACCGGCTTGTCGCCGGGGAAGACGAGCGCGACCACCGTCCCGTCCTGCGCGAGGGAGCGCCCGACCATCTCGCCCCAGCGCTCCCGCGCCGTCGGATCGATCGCGCAGAAGAAGGTGTGGTCCCAGACGAGGTCGAAGGCGCCCTCCCCGTCGAAGGCCAGGGCGTCGGTGATGCGCAGCTCGCCCCCGCTGGCTGCCAGATCGCTGGCGAGAGCAGCGTCGACGCCCTCCACGCAGTCGAGGGCGGTCACGCGCCACCCGGCGGCGGCCAGAGCTCGCGCGTCGTGGCCGTTGCCGCAGCCGGGGACGAGCGCGCGGTCTCGGCCCGCCGCAGGCGCGAGGTCCCCGGCCTCGAGGAGCCGCGCCAGCTCGGGATGCGGACCGCCGAGGTCCCAGGGAGTGTCGTCCGCCTGGTAGCGAGCGGCCCAGTCCGCGGCGGTCATGCCTTCCGCAGGGGTCGTGCCCTCCGCGGGAGCTGTGCCTTCCGCGGGAGCTGTGCCTTCCGCGGGGGTCGTGCAGTCGTCGGGGGTCGTGCTCATGGATCAGGAGGGACGAGCGGCGCCAGGGCCCAATCACGTCGGGCGCCTCGAATCGTGGGCGGGGACTCCGTCGGACGCGGGCAGTCCCTTCACGAGAAGGAACCACGTGGGCGATCCACGAAGGCCTGGCCCGAAGGAGCATAGGTCCCACCTCCCGTGTTGGCAGCCTCGTTCACCAGGGCTCGGCCGGGCCCTCGGGCCCTCGGGCCCTCGGACCTCGAGCCTTCCCCCATCAGGAGCTCCCCCGAACGTGGGCATCGCCGCTCCTCAACGCCGCTGGCCGTCTCGAGCGGCACTGGGCTCCGGGAAGGAGCGTAGGGAGAGCTCCCCACCCGTTCGCTGGGTGAGCGGTTCCCACCGGCGCCGCAGGCTCGGCCCGGCGTCGACGAGGACGAGGTCGACGGCGACCGGGTCGAGACGAAGTCCAGGCAGGAGCTGCTGCACGAAGACGCGCGGATCCGCATGGAAGCCCCCCGTGGGGACCCCGTCCGTCAGGACGACCAGGGTGTCGAGTTCGCGATGGACCAGGGTCTCCTCGAGGGCCTCCCAGAGGTCCCCGGGTCCGCGAGGGCGGAGGTCGGTGAACTCCTGGGACCAGCGCCGCGCGAGTCGAGGGCTCAGGGCCTCCGGACGCTCGGGGATCGGCTGAGGGGTTGCGGTGAAGGGAACCAGCTGCAGCGTCGTGCCCGGAGGACTCGCAGCCAGCGTGGCCAGGACCGCCGCGTCGACCAGCTCCCGGCGCGTGCGCCCGTCCGCCAGCACCCGCGAGACGGATCCCGAGAGATCGATCAAGAGGGCCAGATGATCGGAGGCCAGCGGGAGGGCAGCGCCAGGAGCCGCGCGTGCGGTCGAACCGCCGACGTCCGCCGCGCCCCCCCGCCCCTCGAACGGACTGGGGAGCGGATCTCCGACTGGGAGCCTCTGCAGCCAGTCCCGCCACGGCCGCGGGTCAGCGCCGAAGCGCAGGCCGGACGCTTGTCGGAGCCCGTGAACCAGATCGGCGCGCAGCCTCCGCCTCGGCTCCGCCCCCAGCCTCTCGACGAGTCCCGAGACCGCGCTCCGTCGCGGAGTCGCGGCCAGGGCGAGGATGGCACCTCGACGGACCCGAACGTCCGGATCCTCGAGCAGCGCGAGACC
>WTJQ01000595.1 GCA_011524785.1 Planctomycetota bacterium
CCGTGATCCCCACCGAAAGATGAGTGAGCGCCGCATACGAGTCCTGGTCGCCAAGCCAGGCCTGGACGGACACGACCGAGGAGCCAAGACCGTGGCCAGCGTCCTGCGCGACCACGGCATGGAGGTCGTCTACACCGGGCTGCACAAGACCCCGGCCATGATCGCCGAGGTGGCCCTCCAGGAGGACGTCGACGTGGTCGGCCTCTCGATCCTCTCGGGCGCCCACATGGAGCTCTTCCCGCGCGTGCGCGAGGAGCTCGTGGAGCGCGGGATGGAGCACGTGCTGATGGTGGGCGGGGGCATCATCCCCAAGGACGACATGGCCGCCCTCGAGGGCCAGGGCTTCGCGAAGCTCTTCGGCCCGGGGACGAACACCGACGCCATCGCCGAGTACATCAAGGAGGAGATCGCCCGTCGCTGGGCGGCCGAGGGGGCGGAGGCATGAGCGCCAGCCCCGATCGCGACATCCTCAACGTGGAGGAGGCTGCCGAGCTCCTCGGCGTCAGCGTCAAGACCTTCAACAAGGTGCTGCACTCGGAGAACCTCCCCGCGCGCAAGATCGGGCGCGAGTGGAAGTTCTCGCGCCGGCACCTGATCGAGTGGGTCGGCTCCGGCCAGTCGATCGACTTCTATCGCGAGGCTGGGGACTCCCGTGACGGGGGCTCCCAGGAGGCTCGTAGGACCGCCGGTTGGCGGATCCAGGCCGACTGATCCAGCGCAGCAGGAACCAAGGACGAAGAGCATGAGCACCCCTCTCCCGAGCATCACGCGCGGCCTCGAACTCACCGAGGAGCAGCAGATGATCCGTGACTCCGTGCGCGAGTTCGCGCGCGACGTCGTCGCTCCCGTGGCGCACGACATCGACGAGGAGCACCGCTTCCCCAAGGACGTCTGGGAGCAGATCGTCGAGCTGGGGCTGCCCGGGATCCCCTTCTCCGAGGAGGTCGGGGGCTCCGAGGGCGGGACCCTCGCCTATGCGCTCGCCGTCGAAGAGCTCGCCAAGGTCTGCGGCTCGACGGCGCTCACCTACGCCGCCCACGTGAGCCTCGGCACCTACCCCATCTACCGCTGGGGTGGCGACAAGCTCTGCTCGCTCTACGTGCCCAAGCTGGTTGCGGGCGAGTACATGGGCGCCTACGGCCTGACCGAGCCGAACGCCGGCTCCGACTCGGGCGGCACGCAGACCACCGCCGTCCTCGACGGGGACGAGTACGTTCTGAATGGCCGCAAGTGCTTCATCACCAACGCGAACCACGCGGGCGTCTTCATCGTGACGGCCGTCACCGACAGGTCGCTCGGCTCGAAGGGCATCAGCGCCTTCGTCGTACCCCGGGACACCGCCGGCTTCTCGCTGGAGAAGGGGGAGCGGAAGCTGGGCATGCGCGGCAGCGACTGGGCCAGCCTCGTCTTCGAGGACGCGCGGATTCCTCGCGACCACCTGCTCGGCCCCGAGGGCGAGGGCTTCAAGACGTTCATGAAGACGCTCGAGGGAGGCCGGATCTCCATCGCCGCGCTCAGCCTGGGCCTGGCGGAGGGCGCGTTCGAGGAGAGCGTGCGCTACGCCCAGGAGCGGGAGGCCTTCGGGGGCACCCTCTCCGACCAGCAGGCCGTCCAGTTCAAGCTCGCCGACATGGCCGTCCAGATCGAGTGCGCCAAGCACCTCGTCTACGAGGCGGCGCGCCTCAAGGACAGCGGCGTCGCCTACGGGAAGCAGGCCTCCATGGCCAAGCTGTACGCCTCGGAGATCGCGATGAAGGTCACCTACGACGCCATCCAGATCCACGGCGGCTTCGGCTACTCGCGGGAGTACCCGGTGGAGCGCATGTGGCGCGACGCGAAGCTGTGCGTGATCGGCGAGGGCACCAGCGAGATCCAGCGCCTGATCATCGGGCGCAACGTGCTGCGCGAGGCGAAGGCCTGAGTCCATGAGTGAGGCGACATCGGGCGCCGTCGAGGTCGGCGGCTGGACCATCACCCCGCTCTCCGACGGCCTCTTCCGGTTGGACGGCGGCGCCATGTGGGGGGTGGTCCCCGCACCGCTCTGGCGCCCGCTCACGCCGCCGGACGAGGACAACACGATCCTGCTCGCCCTGAACTGCTTCCTCGCGGAGCGCGACGGGGTGCGGGTCGTGCTCGAGGGAGGCATCGGGACGCGCTGGAGCGAGAAGCACCAGCGCATCTACCGGATCCAGTTCGTGGACAGCCTGCGCGCGAGCCTCGAGCGGCTCGGCCTGACGCCTGACGACATCGACCACGTCGTGCTGTCCCACTGCCACTGGGACCACTGCGGCGGGCTCGTGGAGGAGTGCAATGGCACCCTGCAGCCCCTGTTCCCGCGGGCGCGGGTCCACGCCCCGACGGTCGAGATCGAGCGCTGCCTGCACCCCGATCCCGTGCGCGCGGCGTCCTATCGAGCCGACGACCTCCAGCCGCTCCTCGATCGTGGCCTGCTGCAGGGCTACGAGGGCAGCGCGGAGCTCCTGCCGGGCCTCGAGGCCCACGTCCTCGGGGGGCACTCCGACGGCGTCAGCGTCATCGTCCTCGGAGAGGGTTCCGAGCGCGCCATCTTCTGGGCCGACGTCGTGCCCACCACGCACCACATCCAGCCGCCCTACATCATGGCGTACGACCTGAACGCCGGCCTGAGCTACGAGGTGCGGCGTGAGTGGATCGAGAGGGCCGCGGCCGAGGGCTGGACCGGGCTCTTCTACCACGACCCCGACGTGCCGATCGCGCGCATCGAGGCCGATGGCCGCAAGTTCGTGGCGACCCCCGTCTGAGCCGTGCGGATCGTCAGCCTCTGCCCGAGCCTGACCGAGCTCGTGTTCGACCTGGGCCTCGGGGAGGCGCTCGTCGGCATCACGCGCTACTGCGTGCATCCCGCCGATCGGGTGGGGGCCATCGAGAGCGTGGGAGGGACGAAGGACCCCGACTGCGAGCGGATCGTCGAGCTGGCGCCGGACCTGGTCCTCGTGAACAGCGAGGAGAACCGCCTGGAGGACGCCGAGGAGCTGGAGGACGCCGGCCTGCGCCTCCACGCCTCGATGCCCCGGACCTTCGAGGAGACGGCGGCCATGGTGCGCTCGATCGGGCAGGCCCTCGATCGCGCGACCGAGGGCGAGACGATTGCGGCAGCGATCGAGGAGCGGGCCGCAGCGGCTCGCATCCAGGCGTCGCAGGCCGAGCCCGTCCCCTTCGCCTACCTGATCTGGAAGGGGCCCTGGATGGCGGCCGGCGTGGACACCTTCGCCAGCGGCCTGCTCGAACTCGCGGGTGGTGTCAACGTCTTCCGGGAGAGCGAGGATCGGTATCCCACCTTCGAGACCGAGAGCCTCCGCGAGCTGGCTCCTCGGCTTGTCCTCCTCGGGAGCGAGCCCTACCCTTTCGCGGCCCACGAGGCCGAGGCGCTCGCCGCGGCCCTCGACCTGCCCCGTGACCGGGTCGTGCTCGCAGACGGCGAGTACCTCTCCTGGCACGGTTCCAGGA
>WTJQ01000549.1 GCA_011524785.1 Planctomycetota bacterium
CGCAGCTCCTCGAGGCCGGAGGCTTCGGCCAGGACGAGGTGGCCCCGACCTTCCGCTACTGGTCCTTGCTCTCCGCCGCCCGCGTGGACTGAGCGCGCACTGCCGCAGCGCTCGGCTTCACGACAACGCAGGAATCCCTGCACCCGTGGAGAGGATGCGACGCCGGGATCATTGCGGCGCTGAGATCACTGCGACGCCGGAGCCACTGAGGGGCAGACGTCATCGCGACGCAGACATCACTGCGCCTTAGACATCACTGCGCAGCCGGCTTCCTGAAGATCAGCAGGTGGTTGAAGCCCCGGAGGAAGAAGTTCTCCTCCTCCGCAGCCTTGTGGTAGCGGCCGTCGTTCAGCGTCTTCGACCCGCGCACCACGGCGACGTGATCGACCGCCTCGAAGCGCCGCTCGAGCATCGTCGAGAGGCGGGCGGCCACCGGCACGAAGCCGCGCTTCTTCTTGAAGGTGTCGGAGACCAAGAGCCCCAGGTGGCCCCCGTCCTTGAGGACCCGGTGCACCTGGCTGAGGACCCTCCCCATCGCGTCGAAGTAGCCCGGCTCGAAGGCGCTCAGGTTGCCGATGCAGCGCGGGTCGTCGGAGTAGTCGAGGTGGGTCGACCAGGGCGGATCCATGAAGACGAGGTCCACGCTCGCATCCGGCAGGTCGATCGAGCGCGCGTCCCCGTCCCGGACGTCCTCCCGCACCGGCCGCACGTCGAACCCGATGGCCTCGCGCTCGAGGCTGTGAGCCACGTCCAGGGTCGTCCCGCCCCCGCAGAAGGGGTCCAGCACGGTGTCGCCGGGCTGCGTGTAGCGCTGGACGAGGTTCCAGATCACGTAGGTCGGGGTCCGGCCCTCGTAGCCGGGGGTGCCCATGGGTACGTCCCCGTGCTGCTGGCTGGGGTGGTGCCAGAGCGTGGTCGTCTCGAGGCGCAGGCGCGGGCGACGCGCGCCACCCGAGCGGGGCGCACCGCCCCTGCGGGGACCGGCCTTGCGGGGTGAGTTGGACATGGGGAGCGGCCCGTCCGTGCCCGGGTCCGCGGGTCGCGACCGGCTCGACGAGCGAGCGCGGAGTGTACGCTCCCGCCATGCGCCCGCCCGACCTCGCCCTGCCCACGCCCGGTACGGACGTCGAGGCGGTCGGCGCGTGGTGGGACCCGGGGAGCGCCGAGCGCCCCGCCGTCCTCCTCGCGCACGGGGCCGGCGCCGACGGGGGGAGCGCCTGGCTCGAGCACGTGGCCACGGGCCTCGCCGCGCGCGGCCTCTCGGTCCTGCGCTTCCGCTACGGCTACGCCGAGCGCATGGCGCGGGAGGGACGTCGTCGTCCGCCGGACCGCGCACCGAAGCTCGAGGCCGTGCACGCGATGGCCCTGCAGCACCTGGCGTCCCGCTGCCCGGAGCAGCCGCTCGTCCTCGCGGGCAAGTCCATGGGCGCCCGCATGGGCTCCTACCTCGCGGCTCAGGGAGCTCCGGCCACGGAGGCCTGCGCACGGGCGCTGGTCCACTTCGGGTTCCCGCTGCACCCCGCGCGAAAGCCCTCGCGCGAGCGCGCGGAGCACTTCCGGACCCTCCCGCTGCCCGCGCTCTTCCTCTCGGGCACGCGCGATGCGCTGTGCACCCCCGCGCTCCTGGAGGAGGCCCTCCCCCTGCACGGCGGTCCCGCCACGCTGCAGTGGATCGAGGACGCGGACCACGACTTCAAGGTCCCCCGCCGCACGGGCCGGTCGCATGAGCAGGTCCTCGACGACCTGCTCGATCGGACGGACGCCTGGCTCGGGAGGACCCTCGGCTGCTAGGCCGGACGGGCTCGCTCTCGGCGGTGCGCGGTCGCGAGTTCCTCAGACCCGTCGCCGGCTCGCGTCGTCAGCCAGGTCCACTCGCTCGTCGAGACCGCCACCGACGCGGGCCGCGTCGCCCCGGGGGGAGGCGCCATCCAGCACCGGGCCCGCGAGGGAGCGCTCCGGGGCCGCCGTGCTCTCCAGGAAGCCGCTGAGACACCAGGCGCCCGCAGCGATCAGCAGGGCGCAGGCGGCGAGAGGGCGATGGAGGGAGCGCGGCAAGAGGCGTGGAGGGCAGACTCAGCTGTCCTGTAGGAAGCTGTTCGCGCCTGGTTGCCGTTCGGACGCCCGAAATGCCGGAGCCCCTCGCGGCCTGCGCCGGTGCCTCTGCGCCGGTGCCTCTGCGCCGGTGACTCTGCGCCAGTGCCTGTGCGCCGTCCCTCCGCGCACGCTCTGTGCGCCCGCCCTCCGGCGCGCCCCCTCTGGGCAACCCCTCAGCGCAGGCCGTCGGCCCACTCCAGCAGGCCGCGCAGCTGGGCGTGGAAGTCGTGGGTGCCGCCCGTGAGGGGCGCCTTGAAGAAGCACGCGGTCGCGGCGAGGGCGCCGCTCTGGCCCGCCCGTCCCGCGAGGTCGACCAGCCGCACCAGGTCGAGGACGAGCGGCGCAGCCAGGGCCGAGTCGCTCCCGGTCCAGGTCATCTGCAGGGTCATGCGCGCCCCGAGGAAGCCCTCGAAGTGCACCAGGTCCATGGCGGTCTTCCAGTCGCCGAGGGACGGCACGAAGTCGATCCCCACGCCCGTGTGCAGGTCGTCGGCGTCCCCCAGCAGATCGCGCAGGGCGCGGTCCTTGTTCTGGACCTTGGTCGCCTTGTGGGCCTCGTCCGAGAGCACGGCGCCGTCCCGGTTGCCGAGCATGTTGTAGCCCTGCCAGGTGAGCACCTTGAGAGCACGCCCGGAGAACATCGGCGCCAGCGCCGTCTTGAGCAGGGTCTCCCCCGTCTTGCCGTCCTGCCCCGCGTGCACGACGCCGCGCTGCTCCGCGAGCTGCTGGAGCGCAGGCAGCGACGACGAGCGGTTCGGGGTGAAGTTCACCAGCGCGCGGCCGGAGGCCAGCGCGGCGTAGGCGTAGAGGACGCTGGCCGGCTGCGGCGTGCCCGCGTCGAGCGCGGCCTCGAAGGCGTCCAGCGACTCCCACTCCGGCTGGGGCTCGCGGTGGGCCTCGGTGCTCGTGAGGTCCACGACGACCGTCCCCTCGAGCCCCTCGGCCTCCTCGAACGCGTCCCAGTCGGCCTGGAGCAGGGCGACCTGCTCGCGCGGGGTCTTGCCGCTGCGCTCGGCGCAGGCCGGGTCGAGATTCCCCCCGCCCAGGTCCGCGTCGTCCAGGAGCCCGGGACGCAGGCGCGCCTCGAAGGCGGCTGCCTCGTCGCGGCAGGCCTCGACCACGGCGGCCGGCAGGATGCCCGCCTGGACCAGCTCCGCGGCACCCGTCGCCAGGTCGCGCGTGCTGACCTCGTGACCGCCGAGGACCAGGTGCTCCAGGTCGGCGAGCGGCAGACCGGCGAAGGCCTCGGTCTCCGTCACGAGCCCGGTGGGCGGGACGAGCCCCTTGCGCAGGCCGAACAGGCCGAACGACACGCAGGTCCCGATGGCGCCACGCGCGCCGACGAGCCACAGGCCCAGGGGCCGGGTGCGGGGAGGAACGGTCACGGGG
>WTJQ01000317.1 GCA_011524785.1 Planctomycetota bacterium
GCCAGTCCTCCGCGTCCTCGAAGTCCGCTGGCACGGAGAGCGCATAGTGCTCGGAGCGGAGGACGCGCACCTCGGCGCTCGGGCGAACGAGGCTGACGTTCTCAGCGAGGTCCAGGAGCGCCACGGCTCACTTCTCGAGCGTCAGCTCAGCGAGTCCGCGCAGGCCCGGCTGGCGGCCCTTCTTGCGGGAGGGCCCCAGGCGCACCTCGAGCGATTGGATGGGCTTGCGCGTCGGGATGTCGGCGCGAACGGGCATCAGCTCGCTCGCGGGGAACGTCACCTCGAACTCGAAGTTGCCGTTGATGACGACCGTGGCGCTCTCGAGGACGTCCCACTGTCCCTCGAGGCGCAGGCTCGAGGCCACCGGATGCAGCACGATGCGCTTCGCGCGCACGGGCTTCTCCAGCTCGATCCGGACCCAGGGAGCCTGGTCGTCGACCTTGGCGAACCAGCGCGTCGCCTGGCTGTTGTCCAGGATCCGCGCGCCCGCGAAGTCGCCCTTGTCCTCGTAGATGGAGGACTGCAGCACCTGGTACTCAGCGCCCTTGAGCAGGCTCTCGCGCTGGAACGAGGCCGTCTGCTGCAGGAACTCCTTGGGGTCCCGCACGCCGTTGATCGTGAGCTCGTCGGACTCGAGCAGCTCCGTCTTGCCGCCGGGTTCCTCGCCCGGGGCGAGCACCTCGAAGACGCAGCGCACCTTGGCCTCCCCTGGTTTCACCAGCTGGATGCGCGTGGGGTAGCGCTCCCCCGACCAGGGTCGCGAGGGGTCGCCGGGGACCTTCGCGACGGGCTTGCCGTCGACCCTCCACTCGACCGAGACGACCCGCGGGCCAGGGTCGGGGGCGAAGCGCTCGAGCACCTTGGCGTCGAAGCGGTCGAACCAGGTGGCCATGCGCAGGTAGCCGGTCGAGCGGAACTGCAGCGGGCCGTTGTCGCGCACGAAGGCGCGAGCGGCCGCGGCAGCGGAGCGGCCGGTGGTGGAGCCCGTGGCCTTGACGAGGAAGAGCAGGGCGAAGGCCGTGTCCGACTCCTTGTCCTCCCAGCTGCCGTTGCCCTTCTGCTTCGAGAGCAGGTGCTCGGCGCCCTCGCGGTACCAGTCGTGGCCGGCGATCACGTCGGTCTCCAGCAGCGCAGCCACGCGCTCGAGGCCGTAGAGGTAGTAGTAGGGGTGGCCGCCGCCGGGGTTGTTGGTGACGGACCAGTTCTGGGCCAGCCACTCCATCCCCAGGTCCTTGGCGGAGGCGACCAGGCGGATGTTTCGCGCCCCGAGCCGCTTGCCGACGCAGCGCTCGGCCAGGCACGCGACGGTCAGACCGGCGGTCGTCATGCCGCCCGTGTCGCCGCTGTTCGCGGTGTAGCGGAAGCCCGCGGCCTCGCCCTTGTAGCTGCCGGGGTTCACCAGCGGGCGGACCTCCTTGGCCGGCCCCATGAACTTCGACGTGGTGACCTCCAGCATCCGCTGCCACACGTCCTTGGGAGCCTTGAAGCCCATGTCGTGGGCGGCCCAGAGGGCGAGCGCGCCGTACTGCGTGCAGGAGAGGTCCACGTGGCCGGTGGGGTAGCCGAAGCCGCCCCCGAAGTCCTCGCGCCGCTCCCACTCGAGCAGGTCGTCGAAGATGCGGCCCGCCTGATCGTGGTCCCCGCGGTCGCCCAGGTGCTTGATCAGCATCATCTGGACGCCTGCGGAGTACGTCTTCACGGGGTCCTCGGCCGCGAGGAAGGCGAGGGCTCGCACCATGCCCGGGTCCTCGGCGCTGACGCCGCTCTTCAGGGCGGCGTAGGCCGCCAGGGCCGTCATGCCGTTGCGGTACTGCGGCTGGTTCTGCTCCCAGCTGCCGTCCCGGGTCTGCCGCGCCATGAGCCAGGCGGCGCCCTTGTCGATGGCCTCGTTGATCTTGCCCTGGATGTCGGCGACCGAGGCCACGTCGACCCCGCGTGCCTCGGGAGCGGGGGGCTCCGGCAGGTCCTTGGCGCCCGAGCCGAAGCGCTGCGCGATCTTGCGCGACGACAGGGAGTCGGCCTCGAGCCCGGCCTCGAGCAGGACGCCCTTGATGGGGTGCGTCGCGTCGCGATCCTTCAGGCAGCCGAGGACGAACTGGTGCTGCGCGGCATAGGTGATGCGGCCGCCGGGCTTCTCACTGCGGGCGACCTCCATGCCGTCGACGTAGAGCTTGGCGGCGTCCCCGTCGTACGTGCCGGCCACGTGGTACCAGCGGCCCAGCACCGGGGCGCCCGGCGCCTTCACGTACTCGAGCGTGGGGTGGTCCTCGGTCGCGATCGCGAAGCAGAAGCGGCTGTCGCGGACGCCAAGGACGAAGCCCTTGAGCTCGCCTGGATTGTGCTCGACCGCCGAGACGAGGCCACCCCAGCGGCCCACGTCGTCCAGCAGCACCCACGCCTCGACCGTGAGCTCCTCCTCGGGGAGCTCGCTCGCGGGATAGCTGGAGGAGACCGTCGCGAACGCCGTTCCGTCGAGGACGAGACCGCGGCCGCCAGGCAGGAGCGTCGGGGCGCTCGGCAGCTGCGCCGGCCGTCCGTCGCGCGCCTCCAGGAACTGCTGCTGGTTCAGGCTCTCGCGGTCGAAGGACCAGCGCAGCTCGTCCTGCCCGGAGCCGAGGGCGGCAACAGCGAGGAGGGAGCCGAGGAGCATGGCGTGATGATAGCCGAACGGCGCGGATCACACCCGAACGGCGCGGATCACAGCCGGACGGCGCAGGTCACAGCCGCTGGGCGCGAATCACAGACCTGCGGCCCACGATCCAAGCCAAGCCCACGCAGGACCACGGACTTGCTGGACGGTCCAGTCGGAGCTGGGCGGTTCCGGTCTGCATCGAGGCCTCGCCTCGCAGCGCCTCAGGCGAGGATCTCCTGGACGACCCGCCCGTGGACGTCCGTCAGGCGGAAGTCACGGCCCTGGAAGCGGGCCGTGAGGCGCTCGTGGTCGAAGCCCAGCTGGTGGAGGATCGTCGCGTTGAGGTCGTGGATGCTCACCGGGTCCTCGACGATGTTGTAGGAGAAGTCGTCCGTGCGCCCGTAGTTGAACCCGGCCTTGATCCCGCCGCCGGCGAGCCACATCGAGTAGCAGCGCGGGTGGTGGTCCCGTCCGTAGTTCTGCTTCGAGAGAGCGCCCTGGCAGTAGGTCGTGCGCCCGAACTCACCGCCCCAGACGACGAGGGTCTGATCGAGCAGGCCGCGCTGCTTGAGGTCCTGGATCAGGCCGTAGCTGGGCTGGTCGATGTCGCGGCACGCATTGGGCATGTCGCCGCGCAGGTTGCCGTGCTGGTCCCACCCGCGGATGAAGATCTGGATGCACGGGACGCCGCGCTCGACGAGGCGGCGTGCCAGCACGCACGAGTGGGCGAAGGTGCCGGGGTTCTTGGCCTCGGGTCCGTAGAGAGAGAGGACCGACTCCCGCTCCTGCCCAAGGTCCACCAGCTCCGGGACCGAGGTCTGCATGCGATACGCCATCTCGTAC
>WTJQ01000616.1 GCA_011524785.1 Planctomycetota bacterium
AGCCCCCCCATGGCCGCACCATGACCCCCACTCGCCAGGACCAGCGCGCGGGCTGCCCCGCGGCCGGCAAGGAGCTGTCCCACGTCCCCGTCACCGAGGTCAAGCACCTCGACCACCTGCTGGAGCGCAGCTTCCCGAGCTTCGGGGGCGGCTACCTGCGGCGCGTCTTCGGCCTGCTCGACGAGGCCATCGGCAAGGGCGTGCCCATGTCGGTCGCGATCAGCGGGCCGGTGACCGCGAGCGGCCAGCACATCGCCTGGCTCAGCCCGCTCCTCGACACCGGGTGGTTCTGCTTGGTCTCGACGACCGATGCCGTCTGCTACCACGACGGCCATCGCAGCCTCGACGACGCTGCGGAGCACCCGTTCCACGAGGTGCCGATCTTCGGGGACGACGGCGCGCTCCGCGACGACCGCACCATTCGGATCACGGACATCGGCTTCGACGAGGACGTGCTCCTCGGCCAGGACGCGCTGCTCACCCGGATGCTGCTCCGCCCGGAGTTCCAGCGTCGCATGACGGGGACCGAGATGCGCGCGCTCCTCGGCGCGGCCTACGCGGAGCAGGAGCAGCGGGTCGGCGCGCCGGAGGGCCTGCTCGCTCTCTGCCACCGCAAGGCGATCCCCGTCTTCGTGGGCGCACCCGGCGACGGCTCGGTCTTCCTCAACTCGATGAAGCTCTGGGCCCTGGCCCGCCAGTCCAAGGTGGACTACGCCTTCGAGCTCGACCTCCACGAGGAGGTCTTCGAGTCGTGCGCCTACCACTGGTGGGGCCTGCACGACACCGAGACGAAGGGCATCGGCACGCTCATCCTGGGCGGGGGCGTCCCGAAGAACTTCAACCTGCAGCCCGAGCCCGCGCTCTCGCAGGTGCTCGGCTTCGAGGAGGTCGAGGGCTACCTCTACGACATCCAGATCACCACGGCGCCGGTGACCGACGGCTCGCTCTCGTCGTGCCCGCCCGCGGAGGCCGTGACCTGGGGCAAGGTGGACAAGGACCTCTACACGAGCACGACCGAGTCGATGCCGGCCGACTACTCGATGGTCATGCCGATCCTCACCAAGGCGCTGCTCGACAAGCGTGCGCGCCTCGCGCACCTGGCCGAGGAGCTCGGCATGGAGGAGCTCACCCGTCGCCACCCGGAGGCCCCCGGCTACCTGCGCTCGACGGAGGGCTACCGCCTGCTCGACCAGCGCAGCGCCCTGCTGGAGCGCCTGGAGGCCGAGGTCGCCGAGCGAGCCGACGCGATGGCCGCCGAGCTCGGCTGACGAGGGCCTGGGGCGAGGCCCGCACGGCGGTCCGGCGCGGGCAAGGGCCGGACGTCCCACGGGATCCGGCACCGGCCCTGGGCGTGCCGGAGGCCGCCCGTCACAATGACGGCATGGACGTCCTCCTCGCCTCCGCCCTGGTCCTCGTCCCCTCGTCCTCCGCAGCCGGCCAACCGCTGCAGGAGCCCGCGCCGGGTCCCCAGGACCTGACGGAGCGCTTCGTCGCGCCCGAGGGCAGCCGGGTGCAGCTCTGGGCCGAGACGCCCCTGGTCCACAACCCGACCGCCATCGACATCGACGGCGCGGGGCGGGTCTGGGTGACCGAGGCGATCGACTACCGCCGCTGGGGCAACCGCAACCAGGGCTTCGAGCTCGAGGGCGGCGACCGGGTCGTGGTCCTCGAGGACACGGACGGCGACGGGGCCGCGGACACGAGCACCGTGTTCGCCCAGGACGAGGAGCTCGTGGCCCCGCTCGGCATCGCCCTCGTCGGCGAGTGGGTGTACGTCAGCTGCTCGCCGTACCTCTTCCGCTACCGCGACACGGACGGCGACCTGGTCGCGGACGAGCGCGAGACGGTGCTGGAGGGCTGGGGCGGGCTCGACCACGACCACGGCCTGCACTCGGTGGTCCCTGGGGACGACGGCTACCTCTACGTGGCGGCCGGCAACGCGGGCCCCCACGTGGTCACCGGGCCCGACGGCTTCACCCTGCGCTCCGGCTCGATCTACACCGGCGGCTCCCCCCACAACGGGACCAACACCCCGGGCCTCGTGTCGGACGACGGGGAGGTCTGGACCGGCGGCATCAACCTGCGCATGCGCCCCGACGGGAGCGGACTGGAGGTGCTCGCGCACAACTTCCGCAACCAGTACGAGGTCACCCGCGACGCCTTCGGCAACACCTACTCGGCCGACAACGACGACGACGGCAACCGCGGCTGCCGCACGGTGTGGGCGCCGGAGGGCGCGGACCTCGGCTACTTCGGCTTCGGCGGCCGCACCACGTGGCGCGCGGACGCGCTCCCCTGGCAGGACACCTGGACCGCCCACTGGCACCAGGACGATCCCGGCGTGTTCCCCGCCGGCGCCCAGAACGGGGGCGGCGGTCCGACGGGCTGCGCCGTGCTGGAGGGTGCGCCGGCCGCGCTGGCCGCCTGGGACGGCGCGATCCTGAACTGCGATGCGGGAGCGGGCGTCGTCTATGGACACCTCCCGCGCATCGAGGGTGCGGGCGTCGCGCTCGAGGGCGCGGTCTTCCTGGGCCGCACCAAGACCTCCGGTCGCGAGGCCGATGACGACCAGGGCGTCTGGTTCCGGCCCTCGGACGTGTGCGTCGCCCCCGACGGCTCCGTGCTGGTCGCGGACTGGTACGACCCGGGCGTCGGCGGACACGGCATGGGCGACCGGGAGACCTACGGCCGCCTGCTGCGCGTCAGCGCGCCCGATCAGCCGGGGAGCTTCGCCTGGCGCGGCTGGGGCCCGAAGGACCGCTGGGACAGTCCCTGCATCGCGGTGCGCGAGGGCGCCCGCGGGATGGAGTCCGCCCTCGCCTCCGCCTGGCTCGGGGCCGTCCGCACGGGACCGGCCCGCAAGGCCGCCAGGGCCCTGGCGCTCCTCACGGGCCGCGAGCAGGGACCCGAGGCCGCACGCCTCGGCCTCGCTCACGCCGACGAGCGCGTCCGCGCCGCGGCCGTGCGCGCGATCCACGCGGGCGAGGGCGCCGAGGCGCTCCTGACCGTGGCCGAGGCCCTCGCGGCCGATCCGAGCCCCTTCGTGCGCGCCACCGCCCTGCGCCTCCTGCGCACGGTCGAGCCCCGCGCCAAGCAGGACCTCGTCGTCGCCCTGGCCGCGGCCGGCCCCGCCGAGGACCGGGTCCTGCTCGAGTCGATCGGCCTCGCGTTCCGCGGCGACGAGGCCGGCCTCTTCGCAGCGCTGCTCGAGCACGAGGCCCTCCAGAGCGGCCTCTCCGACCAGCGCTTGGTCCGCCGCCTCGCGTGGCGCCTGCACCTGGAGGAGCTGCTGCCCCTGCTGCAGGCCTTCGCGCAGGACGCGAGCCTGCCCATGACCGAGCGCCTCGAGGCGGTGGACGGGATCGCCTGGGTCGAGGCGCGCGCCGCGGCCGACGCCATGTTCGCGCTCGCCCACACGGGGCCCCCGGAGACGCGCGCGCGCGCGTCTCCGGGGGCCCCGTGTGG